>QIGM01000190.1 GCA_003230795.1 bacterium | reverse complement strand
GGGGATAGTCATCAAAACACGGGGAAAACCGATCAGGTTTTTCTCCACTGAAGGCTACTGCCGGAGCAAGGGATTTTCTCAAATCAAAGAATTCCCACTACAGCGAAAGCCATCGAGATTCCCCCCTCTCGATGACTATATGCTCAAGCTTGTTAACTAGATGCTGCGAGCGCCTGCTTCACATCATCGAGAAGATCTGCTCCGGCTTCTACCCCAACGGAAAGACGAACAAGGCCGTCCGAAATACCAAGCGCTGCACGTGTTTCTACTGGAATCGTCGCATGCGTCATAATTGCCGGATGCTCAATAAGCGACTCCACTCCGCCCAGACTTTCGGCTAGAGAAAAAATCTCAACTGACTCTAAAAAGCGTCGCGCGCGAGGTAGTCCACCTTTTAGCACCACCGTTACCATGCCGCCGGCAAGTTTCATCTGTTTCTGAGCAAGTTCGTACTGCGGATGCGACGCTAATCCTGGGTAGGTAACGGACTCCACTTCATCCGAAGTCTCCAAAAACTCCGCAATCAATTGAGCATTTTGAGAATGTCGCTCTATCCTTAACGCTAGAGTTTTCGTCGAACGCAACAAAAGAAAACAATCCATCGGAGCGGGAACCGCACCAACCGCGTTTTGAACAAAGCCAATTCTTTCTGCAAGCTCAGTATCAGAGACCATTAGCGCACCACCGATTACATCTGAGTGCCCACCAAGGTATTTGGTACTCGAATGCACGACGATATCAGCGCCAAGGGATAATGGATTCTGAATAAAGGGAGAACAGAATGTGTTATCGACAACAGTGATGCAATCATGTTCCTTCGCTATCGCAGCGAGCTTCTCGATGTCGCTCACCTTAAGCAGAGGATTTGTAGGAGACTCGAGCCAAAGCATTTTCGTCTTCGGATTAATCGCTGCTCGAAGATTCTCTTCATTCTCTAGGTTAATATAGGAAAAAGTAATCCCGAGGCGCTTGAACACTTTGTCGAACAAGCGAAACGTTCCGCCATAGACATCGTCACCGCAGATCACATGATCACCAGAAGAGAGAATATGCATCACCGCATCGGCAGCGGCACATCCCGACGAAAAAGCGAAGGCACGGCTGGCACCCTCTAGTGCCGCAAGATTAGCTTCGAGCGCAGTACGCGTTGGATTAGCAGAACGGGCATAGTCGTACCCCTGATGATATTCGCCAGGACTAGGCTGCACGAAAGTACTAGTCTGATAAATTGGGGTCATGATCGAATTAACCGGTCCAGCAGGCTCTTGTCCTGCGTGAATCGCTCTTGTCGCAAAACCTAGCGCTTTATTAGAACTCTTTTCTTTCTTCATTCCCTGCAATTTCATCCAATTTTCGTAAATCGATGCCTTCAAGCTACCTAGCATCTTCTACACGATATTCGAGGCATTCAAAAATCTCTTACAAACCCAATATCGTTGCCCATCTTGCTGTATTCTACCCGATATCAGTAGCTAAAGCTTGACTCCGAGACACGAATTCACGAGCATCATACCGCAAGCTCGCATGAATCACCCTCCAAGAAGATAACGCGACATGAAAACTTTAGTAAAATACCTCTTCTTCCTAATTCTCTTCGTTTTTTCCGCGACGGTAGTCGTAGGCTTATTCCTTCCAAGCGACTACTTTCTTTCGCGGCGCATCACTATCGCCGCTCCAATCTCCGCGGTGCATGTCTATGTTGGCGACTTGGCACAATGGGAATCATGGAGCCCTTGGAAAGACGGCGACCCAAGTCTCCTTACGACACTGGGACCAATTACCGAAGGGGTTGGCGCTACCTCCTCCTGGAAGGGCCGGGACGGCGAGGGCAATCTTATCGTGACGGCATCAGATTCAGCCAAAGGAATAGAATACGATTTGTTCTTTGACCAAGGTAAGTGGAAAAGTACGGCTCGAATTAACTACTCCGTAGTGGACGCAACGAACACCACGGTAGTTTGGGAAATGGAAGGCTCGGTTGAGGCGCCGGTTATCGGCGGCTACTTCGCCCTGCTAATGGATCGTATGGTTGGTCCAATGTATGAAATTGGGTTGGCTCGTCTAAAAGAGCGCGTTGAGAGCAGTCAGGCAGGGGAAGAGAATGAAGCTACGTAGCGCTTCAGCCCCAAGCAATGTTCATTGCCTAACCCCTCAAACAGGAATCTTAAATTTCGACGACTATAGGCTTGCTATTATCTCAGATTTCGTGAGATTGAGGCTAAATGCTTCTACGCCCCTGGAAAACTATTTCGTCGCAATACCTGTCTAAAAGTCCATGGATCTCCTTGCGTGCAGAGAAATGTGAAACCGCTGACGGGCATACGATTGACCCCTACTATGTTGTGGAGATGCCGGACTGGGTTCACATCATCGCATTCGATAAAGACGAAAAGGTAATTACCACGCTGCAATACCGCCATGCTATGCGGGAAGTCTTTTGGGAAATTCCTTGCGGAGAGATTGACGAGAAAGATCCTTCGCCAATGGACGCTGCGAAAAGAGAGCTTCTTGAGGAAACCGGTTATCAGGCCTCCGAGTGGATTGACCTCGGCGTAATGTATCCAAACCCAGCTCGGCAGACTAACAAGTTCCACAATATGCTAGCGCTAGGAGCGAAGAAAGTTGCAGAACCAAATCTCGATGTCGCAGAAGAAATGACGCACCAACTCTCTTCGGTTGAAGAACTACTCGTCTCGATAAAGTCTGGTAAATTCATGCACGGAATTCATGTCGCCAGCCTGCTTCGCGCACTGATGGAACTCGGGAAGATTTAATCAAAAGCGGCTTGGTTTATTGCACGAACGATTTGGCTTTAATCTAAAGAAATTAGCTGTGTTTGTTTATTCTCCATAAAAACAAACACCCGCAAGCGGCTTGCACGAGCCCAGAAAAGCTGCAATTCTTTCCTAGTGTTACCTCATTTGTATACACGCATTTCTTCAATCGGATATTTTCATGCTACCTCGGTTTGATTGAACTTGCGCGTACTCGGCAACAAGACGTTAATATCTCGATGACAGCTACCCAGCTACTGACCAACGTTTGTTTTCATTTTAGACACTGTTTTCATTTTAGACACTGTTTTCATTTTAGACACGGGCCACTCGTCTCATGAGTTTCTTTACCTCCACTATTGGACGCAAGTTCATCATGGCCACCACCGGCCTGTTATTGATGGGATTCATCCTTGGGCATTTGCTAGGAAACTTTCAGGTGTTTCTTGGGCAGGATGCTTTCAATAGCTATGCTGCCTTAATCAAATCAATGCCCGCACCGCTCTGGGCAGCCCGCGCAGGCTTGCTTGTAATATTCGTCACTCACCTAGCAACCGCGCTCAGCCTAACAAGAACTAACCGACTTGCCAGACCTGAGGCTTACAAAAAACCGGCCACTGTTCAGGCTTCACCTTCCTCTCTCTACATGATGGAAACGGGAATCGTGATTCTTCTCTTTGTCATTTTTCACTTAGCGCATTTCACACTAGGCTATCTTCAGCCTGAGTTCTTCCACCTTATCGACCCTCAAGGTCGACATGATGTGTTTTCCATGCTCGTGCACGGATTTCAAAATGGTGCTTTTGCCGCTGCTTATCTCTTTTGCGTTCTGGTTCTTTCGGTACACCTTCATCACGCCTTCCAAAGCGTGCTGCAAACACTTGGGTTTAACCACTCAGTCTACACACCTCTGCTTCGTAAAGTCGGAGCGGGTTTTGCGATGTTCGTATTTCTTGGTTACGGCTCGATTCCACTCGCAGTCTTATGTGGCTTTGTAACTCTTCCTTTTGCGGCTTAGGATAGGATTTAACACTCATGACGCTCGACTCTAGAATTCCGAAAGGACCGCTCGCTGATAAATGGACTAATCACAAGTTCAACATGAAACTTGTGAATCCTTCGAACAAGCGAAAGGAAACAGTTATCGTTGTCGGCACAGGCCTTGCCGGCGGCTCCGCATCAGCGACGCTTGCTGAACTTGGTTACAAAGTGAAGACTTTTTGTTTCCATGACTCCCCTCGTCGCGCACACAGCATCGCTGCGCAAGGTGGAATCAATGCCGCAAAGAATTACCAAAACGACGGCGACAGCGTGCACCGTCTGTTTTACGACACAATCAAAGGCGGAGACTTTCGCTCGAGAGAAGCAAATGTCCACCGACTGGCTGAGGTGAGCGTTAACATCATCGATCAGTGCGTGGCGCAGGGTGTTCCTTTCGCGCGCGAGTATGGTGGGCATCTCTCTAATCGATCTTTTGGAGGTGCTCAAGTTTCTCGTACGTTTTACGCACGAGGACAAACCGGTCAGCAACTCCTACTCGGTGCTTACTCAGCACTCAGCCGCCAGATAGAGCTTGGCAACGTTGAGATGCATACCTTCACGGAATTGAAGGATATCGTCGTTTCTGAAGGAAGAACGGCTGGAATCATCACGCGTAACCTTCTCACTGGAGAAATTGAATCTCACTCCGCAAACGCAGTAGTGCTTGCAACCGGGGGTTACTCCCCTGTGTTCTACCTTTCGACAAACGCGAAAGGTTGTAACGTAACTGCTACCTACCGCGCTCATAAGCGCGGTGCTTTCTTCGCAAACCCCTGTTACACGCAAATCCACCCGACGAGCATTCCTCCAGGCGGAGAGTTCCAGGCTAAACTGACGTTGATGTCAGAGTCGCTACGAAACGACGGGCGTATTTGGGTACCGAAAAAGCAAAAGGACTCTCGAGCTGCGAATAGTATCCCTGAAGGCGAGCGCGATTATTATCTAGAACGAAAGTATCCTAGCTTTGGTAATCTTGCGCCAAGAGACATTGCCTCGCGAAGCGCCAAAGAAGTGTGTGATGCTGGATTCGGAGTAGGACCCACGGGCCAAGGAGTCTACTTAGATTTTAAAGACTCTATCGCGCGTCTCGGTGAAGACACTATTCGAGCACGCTACGGAAATCTTTTTGATATGTATCAAAAAATCTCCGGAGAGAATCCATATCAAACTCCAATGCGTATTTATCCAGCCCCTCACTACACCATGGGCGGCTTATGGGTGGACTACAATCTTATGAGTAACCTGCCCGGGCTCTTTGTTATCGGCGAAGCGAACTTCTCCGACCATGGAGCGAACCGACTGGGAGCAAGTGCTCTCATGCAAGGGCTCGCAGATGGCTACTTTGTGCTGCCGTATACAATAGGCGACTACTTTGCGAGAGAGCGCCCGGATATGCTTGATCCAGAGAGCGCGGCGTTTAATGCCACGAAGAAAGAATCTGAAGATAAGATCTCTCAGCTCCTCGCCGTCAATGGCTCTCGCTCCGCTGATTCTTTCCATCGCGATCTTGGCAAAATCATGTGGGAGCACTGCGGAATGGCAAGAAACGAAAAAGGACTCAAAGGCGCGATTGAGCAAATCGCCGAGCTACGCGACGACTTTTGGAAGAACGTCAACGTCACCGGCACGAACGAGGATTTCAATGTGTCTCTCGAGCGTGCGGAACGAGTTGCTGACTTTCTAGAGTTCGGTCAACTGATGTGCTTTGACGCCCTCACAAGATCAGAATCTTGCGGCGGTCACTTTCGCGAAGAAAGCCAGACCAAAGAGGGAGAAGCTGTCCGCAAAGATGATGAATTTACCTTCGTGAGCGCCTGGGAACATCAAGGCGTAGGTATTGAGCCGAAGCTTCACAAAGAAAATTTGGAATTCGAGAATGTTGAACTTGCCGTAAGGAGCTACAAATAATGGACCTCACCTTACACGTTTGGCGGCAAAAAAGTCGAAATCACCCCGGACGTCTCGTTACTTACCGAGCGGCGAATATCGCCCCCTCAATGTCGTTCTTCGAAATGATGGATAAGCTCAATGTGGAGCTAGAAGAAAAAAGCGAAGAACCTATTGCGATGGCTTACGACTGCCTCGAGGGAATCTGTGGCACATGCTCGCTCACCATCAATGGCGTCGCGCACGGCCCAGATAAAGTTACCACCACTTGCCAGCTTCACATGCGAAGCTTCAGCGATGGAGATCACATCACCATCGAGCCGTTTCGAGCCGCTG
>QIGM01000080.1 GCA_003230795.1 bacterium | reverse complement strand
ATCAGTAGCTATGTGTTGAGTGCGGGGCAGAGAGGCTGGCGCTCTTTTTGACTCCAGTCGTTACCTTCTCCACTTTCTCCGAATCTTTCTGTTCAATGAGAGTTGGACTTGGAATCGCAGGCAACTTGAGCACCAACTCATTCGCACGGAAGATATCTTCTGTAACCCCAAGGGCCTTCTTCAGTAAGACATCGCGATCCCACAAGTTCGATTGCTTAGAAACAAAGCGCATATCTGCTAAGCGGACGGCAGGGAAGTGATACCAAGGAGAAACGAGCGGGAAGAACTGCAGAGGCCAATCGCTGCCATAGATTAGGCGGCCTTTTAGATAACCGAGGCCAAGCGCCTTTTTGAGGTAGCCAAGGCGGTTAACCTGAGTGAGTGCAGATATGTCAGCATAGAGATTCTCGTATTTACGAAAAAGCGGCAGAATGCGATGGAAATTATCTACTCCATCGACCGTTCCCTTCGAGGAGATATGAGCTGCGATTACCTTTACTCCCAATCGAAGAGGGAGTTCGAGTCGAAGAGGGTCGTTGAGTTCGTCTTTAGACTCGAGGAAGGAGCCCTCTTGCCCGGCGTGAGAGAGTAGAGGTAAGTCGAGTTCGATGAGTGCGAGATAGAACGACGTAAGTGCCTTGTCGCTGGGATCTATCAGCATAATTGACGGTATCCATTTGACTAAGACAGCCCCCTGGCGTTTCGCGCGGACGAGGTGACGAATTGCATCAGGTCGATACGGGTTCACGCTCGCCCCAAAAAGAAGATTGTCATACTTCGCCGTTTCTTCGGCGACAAAATCGTTTGGAACATAGACGACGGTTTTGGCATGATCGAGCCCGCCGAGGTCGTTGATGACTCCGTCCATTGCAAGAACCACGGCACGGTTTACCTGCTTGGAGTCAGTAATTTTCTTGCTTAGGCGCTCTAAGACTAAGGCATCACCTTTCTCAACTAGCTCCTCTTGCGTGACGTCGAATGCCTGGAGATAGAACTTAAACTTATAACTGTCGATCAACTCCTGAGAGATAAATGCCTTGCTGTCACCAGCTCCGATACCGGCTGTGTGGACGTGCATGTCTGCGTAGGGCTCAGACTTTGTAAGGAGGGCAGGGCTGACCGGACCAAGTGGAAGTTCGTCGAGAAACAGCCAGAACATGAAACCAAGGCCGAGAGCAATGCCGGCCAAGGCGCCAAGAGTTCGCAGAATTGAAAATACGAGAGAAGTAAGCAGTCTGAAAAGTTTCATTAATTACCTATCGATTCGCTTAGCGCGGGGTTCTGACTGCGTCCCACGCCTTTACTTGCCAAATTAGTTCAGTGATACAAAGCTCGTTTTTTTGTTCGTCGACAATATGCGCCTTAAGTGGCACTTCGACAGATTCTTGATGCTCAAGCGGTTTGACGACCTGAGTTTCAAACCAGCTCTCTTCAACAGTAAGCCGTACGGTGGCGTCGGATTTGCCCTGGTAGAGGTATTCGGAAGAAAGATGTTTCATGATTAATCGGTACTTGCCCGAACCCATTCGACGAAGGAGGAGCAGGCCACAGGCGTATTCTGCCGCTGTCGCCAATGCACAGGCGTGCAGACCGCGAAGGTGGTTAAAGTTTGAACGTTTGTATGGCAGATGGACTATTATTTCGTTTTTTGTGAGAGAGATTACTCTAACCCCTAGTGGCCGATTAAAAGGTATGACTCGCAATAGCACCATGTTTAAGAGCCAGAGGGAGATGCCCCCTCGTTCTGCTCGATGAAGGAGCGTCTCGAGTAGCGTCATTATTTTTTGCCGGCTCCGCGCATCTTCTGAAAAAGTGATTTTAATTTTGGGCGAGGCATGAGTTGGGTAAGGAAGTTAAATTGCCCTCCCCGAAGACGCTCAGCGCCGTCAACGCTGATGCAGTCGCCGCTTACGTAGGAGGCGGCGTCTGATAAAAGAAACGTTGCGGTATTTGCTAATTCAATCGCCTCACCGAAACGACCAAGCGGCTGCATGGCTTTATATGAATCTTCAAAGGAGCTATCTGGCATCAATCGGTCCCAGGCACCTTTCGTTGGGAAAGGTCCAGGCGCTATCGCGTTTACACGAATGTTATAGCAAGCCCATTCGTAAGCAAGTGTTGTAGTCATTGCGTAGACTCCTGCTTTTGCGCAGGCAGAAGGTAAAACAAATGCAGAGCCAGTCTCGGTATAACTGGTGACGATGTTCAGAATGGAGCCGGGCTGCTTTTTTTCAATGATGTGATTGCCAAAAGCGTGTGTGGCGTTAAAACTTCCCTGAAGGACAATGTCGACCACAGCTCTAAAGCCGCCTGGGGTGAGATCTTCAGAAGCGCAGTAAAAGTTTCCGGCAGCGTTATTGACCAAGCAATTAAGCGAACCAAGCCCCTCGCTTGCTGCGGTAACAAAGGCAGCGATGCTTTCGTATTCGCGAACATCAGCAACTCCGGCGAAGACCATTTCCTCGTCTTTCGCTTTTGCCGTAAGCTTCGCCTTAGCTGCGTCAAGCTTTTCTTGTGTGCGCCCGCAAATTGCAACTTTCGCGCCGAGTTCAACGAATCGCTCGGCCATTGAGTAACCAAGGCCGCTACCGCCGCCGGTGATTAGAATTGATTTTCCAGCAAGTGCGGTCTTTGAAAACATCGAGGTTTACTCTAGTAGGTCTGCGCTAGTAAGATGTGGTCCTCCTAATTAAGCATAGATTCCTAGGGGATGCCCCATAATTTGTGAGCCTGCATGGTGAGCTGCCATTGTGGATTTCTTAAGCAATAGCGGGCAGAAGCAAGCATATTCGCTGAAGTAGCGCTCGGATCATCTGACGTCATAGGTGAGAGATAGAAGTGCTCGAATGCGAGTTCGGTGACAGACTCTGGCGGAACGTCGTGCGGGTAAACGAGTTTTAGTTCGCTTCCTTCTGTCTGTACTAGTTCACTGCCCGGTTTTGGGCTAACGGTTATCCAATCAAGAGTCTTGGGTGCTGTTATCGTACCGTTTGTCTCTACAGCAGTGTAGAATCCTAATTGCTTGCACTCTTTGATTAGTGAGTCGTCGAGTTGAAGCAGAGGCTCTCCCCCGGTAAAAACAATCATCGGCTGGATGTTTTCTAAGCCAGCAGGCCAGCAGGACGCAATTTTCTGCGCGAGGCTAGAGGCTGTGTCGAACTTTCCTCCGTTTGCACCATCGGTGCCCACGAAATCTGTATCGCAGAACCAGCAAGCGGCGTCTTTCTTATCTTCTTCTTTACCGTTCCATAAATTGCAGCCAGCAAAACGGCAAAACACAGCAGCTCGACCGCTATGGAAGCCCTCTCCTTGAAGAGTGTAGTAAATTTCCTTTACAGAGTACGGCATAGGGAGAAGTCAGTTAACCTGGAGTCGCGTGTGGTATTCGAGGGGGTCCTCGGTTCCTAGCTCATGAAACGCTCGTTGCCTAAGGATACAGGCGTCACAGCCTCCGCAAGCCAATCCCTCAGGTGAGGGATCGTAGCAAGTATTAGTAAGCGCATAGTCGACACCTAGCTCTAAGCCGCGCTCAATAATACCTCGTTTGCCGAGTGACTGAAGCGGTGCATGAACAGTTATCGGCGTGTCCTCTTCGCTAGATTCAGTTCCCATGCGCGTCGCAAGGCGAGCTAAATTCTCAAATGCAGAAATAAACTCGGGACGGCAATCCGGGTAGCCGCTTGTGTCGACCTCGTTTACGCCAATGAATATATGACGAGCGTCTAAAACCTCCGCCCAGGCGAGAGCGAAGGAAAGAAAGAGCGTGTTTCTTGCAGGCACGTAGGTTGCGGGCACTCCTGTGCCTATCTCGTCGATAGAACGATTCTTCTCTACTTCAAGCTCGCTCGTAAGAGAGGAGCCACCGAATGCTCGTAGGTCGATAGTAGCGATACGATGCTCAACTACATCAAATACTTTAGCGACAGCTTTAGCTGTTTGAACTTCGAAACGATTTCTCTGGCCGTAGTCAAAAGACAGGGCGTAGATGTCATAGTTTTCTGACTTGACTATTGCCAATGTCGTCGTGGAGTCTAATCCACCTGAGAGTAAGAGTACTGCTTTCTGTTTTGTGATCATTGGTCTTTTGTAGGGAGCGATAGAAAACGCGATAATAATTCTTTACCCAAGTTTGTCAAAATTGACTCTGGATGGAACTGAACACCGATGGTGTCTGGGAAGTCTCGATGGGAGAGGGCCATTATCTCACCCCCTGGGTCATCGAGCGTCTCCGTCCAGGCTAGAGGAGTGAGACACTCAGGGAGCGATGATTTTTCGACGACTAGGGAATGGTATCTAGTGGCACTGAAGCCGTGCTCCAGCCCTGCAAATATATTTTCGTCTTTGTGAAACACTTGAGATGTTTTGCCGTGAACAATTTCTGTTGCCTGAACAATCACCGCACCAAATGCTTGTGCAATCGCCTGATGGCCAAGGCAAACACCGAGAATGGGTCGACTGCCGCCAAAGCGCCTGGCGACCTCGACTGATATGCCTGCTTCATTTGGAGAGCAGGGGCCTGGAGAGATGACGATATGACTCGGATTGAGCGTCTCTATATCGCCAGTCGTGATTTCATCATTTCGAATTACGCGAATTTCTCGCTCACCGTTTGTTACTTCACCCATGTAGTGGACGAGATTGTAAGTGAAGGAGTCGTAGTTATCGATGAGCAGTATCATGCTGCCATTCTTTGCGAGAGGGCGTGGGTTGCTTGAAGAAGTGAACGAGCTTTCCAAAGACACTCTTCATACTCTCTTTCTGCCACCGAGTCGTAGACGATGCCGGCCCCAGTAGAAATCAGCATTTCGTGTGGCTTTACAACCGCAGTGCGAATACAAACCGCGGCATCAAGCTGACCGTCGTACCCAAGAGTGAGTAAGGCGCCCCCGAAGAAACCACGACTTGCACCTTCGAGCTCCGCAATTATTTCCATTGCTCGAATCTTTGGTGTGCCCGTAAGAGTTGCAATTGGGAACGCCGAGGAGAGAGCGTCAAGCGAGGTGCATTCTGGTTTCAGAGTTCCGCCGACCTCAGAGACGAGATGGTATACGTCTTGGTATGGTTCTACGCTCAAGAGTTCATGGACTTCAACAGAGCCGATGAGCGAACTTCGGCCGATGTCGTTTCTAACATGATCAACAAGCATGATGTGTTCAGCACGTTCTTTCTCGTCATTCCAAAAGCGTGATTTTACTTCTTCGAGTGACTCTCGATTAGATTCCCGTGGATACGTGCCAGCGACTAGACGCATGGTTATCTGCCACTGTGCATCTTCGGGAGACCCCATGGACGACGATCTAGAGCAGCGCATCATCGACTCCGGTGAAGCGCCGACCAATGTTGAGTTCCCCCAGGGGAACATGAAATGGTACGGTGAAGGGTTTGCTGCGCGAAGCTCTCGGTAGAGAGTGAGAGGGGCTATGCTGCGATTAAGTCTTAGCCGATTTCCTACGACGACCTGAAAAATATCGCCCGCACGGATGTAATCCTTGGCGCGTTCGACCATCTCAACAAACTCCGCCTTGCTGCGGTAGATTTCCGCTTCAGCAATAATGCTTCCGAAATCTCGTGAGCGCTCCGAGCCACTCTCGCTTGCTACGGTATGTGTGGAGGGAGTTAGCTGAAGAAGAGAATTTAGGTCGAATACGTTTTGACGTGCATTTGGCCAGGTAATGTGGCGAAGAGCTCCGTCAACACGGTCGAGCACGAGAAGGGTGTTTACGGAATGGAAGATCGAGGTTGGCTCGTGCTCGTGTTCCTTTGCACCACGAATGTTCTCAAAGGCCGCTCCCGCGTCATAAGACATGGCGCCAAACGTGCCACCAATAAAAGAAGGTAAGGAAATAGAGTAGCGGGTCGCACAGTCTAAGGCGGATGCGTAGTTGTCGCATCTAGATGAATTGAGTGTGCTTGCTTGCAGCGGATTGAGGCATTGATTCCGACGAATCTCTTTGCCATCACGGAGTGTGATCAAGGTTTGATGATGAACGAGATGGGTTTCCTCTAAATCGAAGGCGATGATGCCAAATCGATTCTTATCCCCATGCGCTAGCTCGGGGTTAGAAGCTGCGGATTCCCAAAGTGCGTAAG
>QIGM01000573.1 GCA_003230795.1 bacterium | reverse complement strand
TTCCGGAAAAAGAGCGATTGGTGATTACGCTTTATTTTTATGAAGAGCTTAACCTGAAAGAGATCGGAGAGATCATTGGCGTGACCGAATCGCGTTCTTCTCAGATACGGTCTCGAGCACTGTTGCGATTGCGTTCTTATCTTAAGCGAGCTCTGTAGCGGCTTTTCTTTATTAGCGGTATGGATTTTGGATGGCTTGGGAGGGTGATACTTCTCCGGGCCGTCGGACTTCGCCGCCGTTCCCTACGAAGCATCACCCTCCCAAGCCATCCCCGGACAGTCGTTCATTAAGCTTCTTCCTCTACTCCTTGGACGACGAAATTACCAGAATTGCAAAGTTGCTTGCCTTCTTCAGTAGGCTTGGGTGGGGGATTCGGCGTTTGGGGGCTAACGGGTTGTGGGTTGCACGGGCGGAATTGGACTTAAAGCATTGGTGAACAATGAATCAGTAAGCGGTACGTCCGCTCTGTAACGCCTTGCATTCAGTAACTAATCGCTTGTCTGGCCGTTCCTAGATCGCCGATGCCTTCGGCATTAAAACGCACTTTCCTGCCTTTTTGTTTTCGTAGTATTTTGCTGCTATTATCTCCTTTGCATTATGCGCTCCTTCAATTTTCCATGCGAGTAGACTGGGTAGTACTTCGCCTATTGATGCTGGCCTCAGGCATAAATAGACGAAGCTACCCTCGGTATAGGAATTTCGCACAACTTTGTGCATCACTCGTTTTTTGAAAGGTAAGGATAAAATGAAAACACCTCAATCGTTCTTAGAGGCACTTGTTGAGTTCAGTGACGACGACAATGTTTTGGACCAGTTGAGTTCGCTTCCTAGCGCGCAACGTAACAAACTAGCCCGGCAAGTTTTTCGGCGAAAGCTTGAAAAACTCGCGCACGAATTCATGCTAACCGAATTGCTCGAGGAGTTCGCAAAACGTTTATTGCCAATTGACAAACGTGCTTTGCTATCCCGGCTAGCAACAGTGGTGACGAAACATTACTATCACGAGAAATATATTACGCCTCTTCGTAGGGCGTTGAAAAAGTTTGATCTCGAACTTACTCTTACCATTTTTGTAAAAGAAGCAGCTAAGCAATTCCGTCGAGGTCCTGCTTACGAAGCTATTTCGATTATGAATAGACGTCTCGGATATTTCCCGGAGAAAAAAACGCCACTCACTGCAGCTGAACGAGATCTGCTTCTCAAGATGGGCAATGCGTACTACGCAGTCGGAGACGAGTGGTACGGCGCTGAAGCCTTTAAGCTGCTAAAGAAAGATGTACCCGCCAAGACGCTTCGAGAGTCTTGCCGAGTCAGGCTGCGTAGTTTTGTATCAAGAGCAGGTAATCCGTTTATCAGTTGGCAAGGTGACCTCCCTGGGCTTAAGGCAGACATTGACCAACGCTTCGCGAAACAGCCTGTGCGTTCGTGGCTTAAAATTGCCGAAATGTCCGTGAGATTAGTTAATTTGCAAGACGCTGAATTCGCTTATGCGACCGCTGGATACGAATTAACTGGATTCGGGTATATCGAAATCGCAAATAACGGTTTGCGCAACGGCTCGTTTTGCACGGCTCGCGACGCAGCCCTTAAGGCAAGCGAACGGGGTGAGACCGTACCGCGCGAGCTTGAACTTGCCATCATGGACGGCCTGATCGCGGATAAGGGATGGCCCAAACATAAGGCTGATCCCTTAGAGTACCTGAAACAAATTCAGAACAATGATTCTGAATTTGTAGATACTTGTGCGAGAATGTTGGCCCATCACGGCAGGCTTGAAGGAGTTAAGTCGGTTTATGAGAAGCTTGGAACTCCCATTCCAAAGCGGACCATCAACATGCTGTTGCGAGCAACAACAAGTAAACTCAGGAGTCGCTACGAACTCGAGGAAAAGGCGAAAAACGCGTTGCTTGAGAAACTCGAAAAAATCTACGAACTACGGGACGCTGCTAGCCAAGCTCAAAGCGCCTGAGTTTCGAGTAACAAGCTATCCTTAGAAAGGAGGATTCACCGAGGGTGGCTTGTTTATTTTGTCGATCGGCACGAAAATGCTGATGTTCCTATAGAGTAAATCTGTTCGACTTTATTTACTACTTAAACGCCCTATATCGCCCGTTCTGTGAAAAGCGTTGGTCTTGCTTGTCTTCTCGCGTAGGCTTGGGAGGTTGGTGGATTCGGTGTTTGGCCGCTAACGGGTCGTGCGGGCGGAATTGGACTTAGGGAACTGGTGAACTATCGCGTACGGAAATTGTGGTTTGTTTCTTATAACCTGGTGGGCTCAGTTTTTGAGGCGCTAGGGTTTTCTGCGTTTTGGTATAGGCGGCAGCTTCGGCGGTTTGCGGAGGTTGGAGGGAGGAAGAAAAGTATTCTGGTGCTTTGCCATGGGAATATTTGTCGTAGTCCTTATGTGGAGTTGTTGCTTCGGAAGAGCTTGGACGCGTCTGCGTTTGAGATTCGGAGTGCTGGTTTGCGGACTACTAGTGGGAAGCCGGCGGATGCGTCTGCTTTGCGCGTGGCTGAAGGTCATGACATCGATTTGTCTGCGCATAGTACTAAGCAGATTGAGAAAGAGGAGCTTGGAGGTGCCGACCTTATTTTGGTGATGGACCCTACTCATCTTCGATATCTAAAAGAGATGGGTGCAAGCGCCTTGCAGCGGACGGTTCTGTTTGGGGCCTTTTCCTTGGGAGCAGGGTTTTCGATGGTAATCTCGGATCCTTATGGCAAACCGGATGAGGCGTTTCAAGAGTGCTACCGGCACCTTAATGCGGCTTCGGCTTCGTTTCTTTCCCTACTTTCAGCTCCAGAGAAATAGCCCATTTGACCCAAGGTCATTAAAGTCCTAGTATTTTACTGCGTTGATGTTTCTCATTTCAAGAGTGAGTGATTAGCCCTATTGTCCGTTCGCTAAACTTTGGCTCTGCTGGCCAAGTTTTGCGTACGGAGACGGGTCCCGACCAATGGAGGGTTTTTTACCACCCGGAGAACTCAAAATGAGGAAACCACCAACAGCAGACCATCAGAATCCAGTTATCGCGGAACTAGTAAGCGTCAGAGAACTCGTAGTTCATCGAATGCATCGGAGTAAAGCAACGAGAGTCCCGAAGGACTCCATTGTGGAAATTTACATCCGATTAATGACGACGAAAGGAAAAGCTGATTTCGCCCTCGTCATGGAAGAACTTCCGACTACCTCTAGTAAAGCTAAGCGCCTAGGTCTCTATAAAGCGCTACGCCGGGCAGTCTTCTCCATCGTCAAATGGATTAATGAACACAACACTGAGGTGCCGCATAATCCGATAAAGGTAAGCTTCGACTCGAATGGAACAGTGATGGTGAGTTCAGATTTTCTTATCGAAAAATCCGTAAGTAATCGAGTCTCCAGTCTCCGCGCCCGCATGAAGCTGCATGTCGCTGAAGGTCAGACGATTCTAGATGAGCTGACTGCACTCGAGAGACAAATCGGTTAGGAGAACGACAGATGATAGAAAGGATTTTAATACGGAGGGTCGGCGACCCTTCCCTCCGTATATATTCTTTCGCTACTTCGCAGCTGCGTATCTGCTCGCTACTTCGTCCCAATTAACAATATTGAAAAATGCTGCAATATAGTCTGGGCGACGATTTTGGTAGTTGAGGTAGTAGGCGTGCTCCCAGACATCGAGGCCGAGGATTGGGGTGCGGCCCTGCATGAGTGGTGTGTCCTGGTTTGGAGTGCTTTCTACTTTTAGCTTTCCGCCGTCGACTGAAAGCCACGCCCAGCCGCTGCCGAAGCGCGTTGCTGCTGCGTTGCTGAAAGACTCCTTGAACTTATCTAAACCACCTAGCTCAGCATCAATCGCTGCTGCAAGCGCTCCACTTGGCGCTCCGCCGGCGTTTGGGCCAATCACTTTCCAGAAGAGAGAATGATTTGCATGACCGCCGCCGTTATTTTGAACCGCTCCACGGATTCCTTCAGGTAGGTCACCAAGTCCGGCGAGAAGTTCTTCAAGAGACTTCGACGCGAAATCAGTTCCATCAACAGCAGCATTTAGCTTTGTGACGTAGCCATTATGATGCTTGGTATGGTGAATCTCCATGGTCTTCGCATCTATGCTTGGTTCAAGCGCGTCGTATTCGTAATCAAGAGAGGGAAGTTCGAAAGCCATAATATCTCCAGTTGGATAGCCAGTTAGATGGATTTTAGCAGCCCTCGGTCGACTCGGGACTGAATGTTGGATTCAATTGCGGGTATTCTAATGCAATCTCGAAGATTAGCAATCCCGAGCCCAACACTATGGCGACGACAGAGAACAATAGTATGGCGTAGACTGGATAGAATTTTAAGCTTTCGGGAATACGACTCGTGCTTCGAGTCCAGACTGATCGCTTCGATTACGTAGAAACAGCCTGCCGCCGTTAATCTCAGCAAAATAATGCGCGATCGTGAGACCAAGACCACAGCCCTGCTGCTCATAGGTTTCACGATTAATCTGCGCGAAGGGCTTCAGCGCGAAATCATGCGGTTCGGATCGCACACCGTTATCAAGTCCTGGTCCACAGTCAAGAACCGAAGCGTAAACATTGCCTGAGTCCACACCTATCTTTATCGAGATCGGACCTTTGTTTCCGCCAAACTTGTTGGCGTTGCTTAGTAAGCGATTAAACATATTCACAATCTGCACATCATACACTTTTACATAAAGCTTCTGCAGGGCTTCCTCGTCTGGTAGCACAACCTCTACCGCTACCTGCTCTGGATGCAATAGTGCATCGCGGAACCCTTCTACTGCTGATTCAATAATTGCCTTCAGCGGAACACGCTGCCGGTAAAGCTCACAAGTGTATTCAGCATGCCCAAGGTCAATTTGCTGCAAGAGCATAAAGTCATCTACGAGGCGTTCAAGGCGCTGACCTCCTCGGAGAACCGACTCTAGAAGTCGCGTGACTTGTTCGTCACCGAGAGAGTTGTGTTGATCCAGTAATAACTCCGTTCCGGTATTGATTGACACCAAGGGGGTTCGGAACTCGTGAGATAGGGTGTGAATGATTCGTCGACGATAGTTCTCCATTCGAACATTCGCCATTTCTTGCCGCTTTCGTAGCAAGGCGACTTTTCCTGTGACTACCGAAATTAGGTCATCTGGGTCGAACGGCTTAGTGAGATACTCGTCACATCCAGACGCTTTCCCCATGCGAATATCGTCTTCGCTCGAAAGCGCAGTGAGAAAAATAAAGGGGAGATCGCACCACTCTGGGTTTCTGAGAACTTCGTCGCGAAGTTCAAAACCGTTGCGATCCGGCATTACGACATCGCAAAGTATCATGTCAGGGGTTTGTTCCGTGAGAATATCTAGTGCGGCAGCTACGGAGAATGCGGTCAATACGTCAAAACCGTGCACCTCGAGTATTTCTCTTGTTACGGCGAGCAGCTCCGCATTGTCGTCAACGACCAGAACGGTAGCAGTCTGTTCGACTGCGGCCGGTGTTGACTGAGAGGCTTTTTCTACCTGTGACTGCAAACTACGCTACCTGAAAAAGAACCACTTATTACAACCTTCGCGCTCTTGTCTGAAAATTGCTTTTCAAAACTAGCACTAGTGTACGTTTTATGTTGTTGGAATAAACTCGAAAGTTCTTCCACCTAAGACGCACTCCTAGTTCTAGATATCGACTGATATCTCAGACCACTTGAATGAGTAATTCATTGACACCTTGATTCGCTCAATACTTGAGCGAATCAAGGTGTCAATGGCTAGCTAACTAGCTGTAGCTACAGTATAAATTCTCCATCCCGGACGCTTGCTCTACTTGATATCTAGGTCTCGCTCAACTATGGTGAGTAGCGTTTTTACTAGATTTCAAGTGCCCAGAGCATTAATAGGAGCGTCCTCAATTTATGTCCGATCTACCTACTTACGCAGGTCTTTTTCCAGGCCAAGGTTCTCAGCAGGTCGGTATGGGCCTCGCACTTTATTCTGAAAATGCGAACGCAAAGAGCGTCTTTGATGAAGCCGATAAAGCGCTCGGCTTTTCGCTTTCAAAGCTATGCTTTGAGGGTCCACTAGACGAGCTCACTCTGACCAAGTTCAGTCAGCCAGCGATTTTAACTGCGAGTTACGCATGCTACACCGCGCTTTCACCAACGCTAAAAGCCGCT
>QIGM01000146.1 GCA_003230795.1 bacterium | reverse complement strand
TTAAATAGGAAGTAACTAGCGACTGTGCGCCGTCGAAGGGAGCGAAGCACAAAAGCGCTGGCATGTCCTATTAGTGGACGCATGATATGTACGAGTTCATCGGGCAGTGGAGTCTTGTAGTACTCCATTGAGTCATCGAGAATCTTTGAGGGAAGTCCTTTCTTTAAAAAACTCTCCCAAGAGGAAGTGCCGTAGAGCTCTACTGAATCAGCGATTGCTTTCTTCCAGCGCGAATCTGGCTTGCCTGCTTTTGTCAGTGGAACTTGAAACTCTTTTAGCTCTTCAAGCAATCGCAGCACCTCGACTCGAGGCAAACCCCCTTTGACTCGCAGCCAATTCCACTGTGCGTAATTACTCTCTCTAAAGAGACGCATGTTTGAATACATGTCCTCTCGAAATGTCTGATACACCGAGCGAGTGTGGGCTCGTGCAGCAAAAAGCTTAATCAAAGGAATCATGCGACTCGACTTCGTCGCAATTACACGATGCAGCGCCTCCTCGTTGAAGGAGCGCACTGCACTTTCATCAAGAAGATCCCATTCGAGTGGAAGACCAAGCTCAAGTGCGAAGCTCTTTGCTATCTGGATAAAGAAACTGTCGAGAGTGCAAATAGCCAGTCGCTGCTGCTCACGAGCTAGCGAGGTCAGCAATGATTGAAAATCCTTAGAACCTTTGTTTGGATGAGAGATCGCCGCTGAAAGTTCTGCTGCTTGAGACTCTTCAAGTGCCGCCTCTGCAATCCTGCAGAAGACCCTCTCTCGTATCTCGGCAGCAGCTTTTTTTGTAAATGTTGTTGCGAGAATTCGGTGAGGTTGCTCGCCAGCAACGAGTAATGCAATTAGGCGGTTTGATAACTGATACGTTTTTCCCGTTCCAGCACTGGCGCGAATCAGGCGCGGAGGAAAAGGCATTTCCTGAGTACTCATACGGATCTCCCGGGAGAGGGGAGGTGGCTTCGTTCTTCGAGGAGAATATCAACGTCGTTTGAGTACTTAGTTCGCTCACTCGGGGGCAGGAAGACATTCGTGCGAACGTAGTACGCGATTTCTCTCGCCGTTTCGACTCCTTGCTCTAAGATTACTGAGTCCCAAGAGGCAACCGCGTGATCGGTGGAGGAGGCACTGAGGTTAAGGTATGACAATCCAATCTCGGCGCTGGTTTCCAGCTCTCTACGAACAAGTAGTTCGTAGAGAGGAAGCTGAACATCGAGCCAATCCCCGTCTCTCGTATAAGCGGCCTTGGGTAAAAGGGAGGTCTCTGGCGTTTTGTAATCTATGATCATCCACTTACCGCTAGCAGGATGAAAGTCGAGGCGGTCGATTCGAGCCTTAATTTTCATTGCCGGCTCTTTGCCGCCAATGTCTAGCATTGCGTGTTTTTCGCCTACGGAGAATTCAGTTCTATCAATGAGCCAGCCTTGTTTTGTCCACTCCGACTGCCAGCGTGCAAAGGATTTCAGTCTTTGCTCAATTTGTTCGAACTGAATCCTGACGGCAGGAAGTACGGCGCTGCCGTACCATTTTATCCGCAGGCGCTGGAGTAGATCGTGAAGCAGTGCATTGATTTTACTTTCGTTTGATAAGATATCGCTGTCTGCTTTGGCGGCGAATTGTGAAAGAACCTCATGTATGACGATGCCGAAGGCGGCAGGTTCAAGTTCATGTACATCGTCGGTTTCTGATTCAAGACGTAGAATATGTTTTAAGTAGAAACGAAAAGGGCAGGAGATGTAGTCACGAAAGGCTGTGACGCTTAAGGATTCGACTGGCGTCGCCGGCATAGGAATTTGAGTAGATAGCTGCGAGTTGTCACGGTCGAAAACTTCAGTTCCTGGAAGAATCTGAAACGCTGCGCTTGGGTCTCGGTAGGCGGAAAGGATGCGCTTGGCGAGACTCACTTCATCTCGTAACAGGATGCGGCTTGGTAGTAGGGCGTCGCCAGAAGTATTGAGCCGTCCCGCAATATATACAGTCTCTCGTGCTGAGCTATTGAGGACTGTGGCAATATAGGAGTCCCTCGCCAGTCTTGTTTCGTCACTGGTGATACTTAGTAGCTGACGGAGTTTGTTCGGTAGGAACATGTCTCCAGTGATGGACTCTGGCACAAAGCCTTCGTTCATGCCGCAGACAACGAGCAGCGAGCTGTCGTCGAGCGGTAGTTCGAGCCAGCCAAGAAGTTCTACTTCTTGCTCTATCGCATCTGGCGGAAGTCGTAGCCCGGAGATGTGTCGTAATAAAAGGTAAAGCGCTTCGGATGCGGTGAATATACCTAGCCCTTCGTGGGAGAGGGCGTCTTCAATTGCATCGGAGATAGAGGAATATGCTTCTCGGTTTGAAGGAGTAAGCTCTTTTGAGCCATAGCATTGAGTGAGAAACGCGTGGATAGGCTCTTTCCAGTCTTGAAGCGAGCGGCCTTGCCCCAACAGTTCACCCAATAATGATTCGAGCTTTAGCGAAGCCTGAGCAAGGACGGCAGCAAACTTTCCGCGAAACCCTTCGGATTGATTCGACTGTAAATACTCTCCTTGATGTTCATCGAGCAATGAAACGCAATCGCCGAGCTTTAGTCTCTCGTGTTCTTCGAGATTAACGGCTCCGATGTCAGCGTGACGCAATAGGGCTGCAAAATTTTGATACGTCGGAGCGCTGATATAGTCGGAGATCGCCTCTAATAATCTAGCAGGTAAGCTTTCGCTGAGCGGCTTGCCCTGCGCGTCCCTCAAAAGATATCCTTCCGCTTCCATACGCTCGTTGATAAACGGCGATAGGTTTGGATCGAGGCAACTTAGGGTGACATCCTCGATGCTGTGATGTCCTGCCCTTTGACGAAGCACTTCTGCTACGCAGCCAGCTTGCTCGCTTGGCCCGTCAGCGATGAGAACAGAATCCTCGGCAAGCGGTAGAGACGCCTTACTCCAATAATCTGGCTGATACTGTCCCCATTCGGTAAAGCCATCTGAATAAGATTGATCGAGTGCGATGAGCGCAGTGACGGGCGCGTCTACTGAGGTAAGCATGGCGGTTGCCATCGGACGAAGGTCTGCGCAAGCTGCGAGAATCAACGGAGAGTTGTAGCTGCATCGCTTCTCTTTGAGGGCTGAAAGCCGTTCACACTCACGATCACTGAGGCCCATTCCAGAAAGCGTCTTAACGTAGTTAGAGAATACAATCTCAAGAGCTTCCCAGCGCTTTGCTTCGTAGTCACTGATTTGTTGTTCGCAGATAGAGGCGACATCAGAGAATCTGAGCCTAAAAGGACTTAGCTCAGAGACCCACAAACGGAGCAAGGTATCTGCTAGGGGAGAGAGTCCGAATACTCCAGCCGAAGGATCTAAATGCGGGGCGAGTTGGGAAAGAACGTCTCGAGGTGTTTCTCGAAGTGCTGTAATCCATGCGAGTCGGCATTCAGCAGTGCTCGCGAAGGGTTTCTGCGGGGTGTAGAGAAGCTCGGGAAGAGCGCCAACGGTAAACACGGTTGGTGGTATGAGTGCTGAGTTGTTTTCGGTAGCTTTGCTTGCGAGTATCTCAATTAAGCGACGCTCGCTTCTTGCCGAGGGAATTATCACTGTAAGCTGAGCGAGGTTGATGCAGAACTCGTGTTTATCGAGATTGAGAGGCCCGAGATTGAGAAGCCCAAGATTGAGAAGATAGTCTGCTACATTCTCGAGAAATAAACCGCCACAACCGAGAAATTCGCGTTGTACCGGCATTGCTCACACCTCACGAAGTACAAGGGTGTCAGTACGAGGGTCGAGGCTATCGACGCGAAGCCTAATCTCGTTGCCTACTTCATGTGAAAAATTAGGCTCTGACTTCTGACGTTTTTGCTTTTGGTGAAAGGGGTAAATCATATGCAAGCGGTCAAGCTCTGCGAGGGGCTTTGGCCCATCGACCTTGACGACAACCGCATCGAGTTCCTTAATTTTTTCTTGGGCAAGGTATTTTAGCAACCAGTAGCGATTTCTTCCGCGTTGAACTTTACCAGCCTCTTCGAGCCCGCCCTCGATGTCACCAAGAAGATCCATCAACTGCTTCGGAGTGTAGCGCGGGTTTCCGCTTGCTAGGTGTTCGAGCAGTTGCCGTTGATTGATCAGGTCTGTAGCTCGCCGAATTGGTGAAGTAAGTTGCGCATATGCTTCTAGTCCTAGTCCCGCGTGTGGCGCGGCTTGATAGGTAACGACGGAGCGTTTTAGAACGCTTCGTTTGTGATATTCTCGGCCAGGTCCATCAGGAACGTGAGCCGCGGCTTCGTCCGGATCTCGCTCTGGCGGTTCTTGAGAGCGGTAGACGAGGGGGAGTTCTTGGTCCCTACCGTAGAGCGCTCCTGTTTCGTTCGCCATAATCATTAATTCACTGACGAGCTTTCTCGACGGCTTGTCCTCGTTCGCGTCAACCAGACTAACTTTTCCCCCGTCGGAAACAACAGGTGTCTGTTCTCTTCTGTTTAATTGCAAGGCTCCGTTGTGGACACGACGAACTTCTGAGTTGCCAGCCACATCCCAAAGAAAGCTTAAGCTCTCACTCAGTTGCTCAGAGACTTCAAGCTCTCCGTAGAGGATGGTGTCCGCTTCGTCGTAGGTAAGTCGTTTATCAACTTTGATTCGCGACGCACAGATTCGACGCTCAACGATTGAATATCCTTCGTCGAGTTCCACCAAGAGCGAGAGTGCTAAGCGCTCTTCGTTCTCTCGAAGGCTAAGGGCTCCTTCGGAGAGTTCCGTAGGCAACATTGGAAATTGTTCGTCCGGACAGTAAATCGAGGTGCCGCGCCTCATTCCGGCAGATGCAACAATCGAATCTTCGGTGAGAACACTGGCGACGTCGGAAATGTGAATACCGACACGATATCCCTTACTCGTGCGTTCAGCGCTTAGCGCGTCATCGAAGTCTCGGGTTTCTGCGCCGTCAATAGTTACAGTAAATATCTCTCGGAAGTCTTCACGATTATCGTCTTGTTGCGCGCTTGCATGTTCGATGAGACGGGCAGTGTCTTCCAACTCTTCTGTGCTGAACTCTATAGGTCTGCCGAGTTTGCGAGGAAGTAAGTTTTCATCAATCGAGTAGTGACCCATGCCGGCGAGGAGGCGAAATGCTTTGTCTTCAAGCCGTCTTCCCGCTCCGAGGTCTACTTTTTCCACAATCCGGTCAATGAGTTCGCGAATTTCTTTACTTTCATTCGCTGAATTTCCGAAAAGTGAGGCCTTCTCGAGTAGCTCAATATCGCCAGGAAGCGGAGCTGTCTCGTCACTCAGTCGAGCTAAACATTCATTATAGAGACGATCTCTTCGTTCACGTTTCTCTTCTTCGATTTTTACTTTAATTTTTAATTCTTCGACAACTTCCGGAGTGCGAGGTTCGAATCCGACCTTCTTTCGTTTGAAGTAGACCTCGTCTTCACTGAGGGCGAGTCGAACCGCGAACTGCGTTGCGTTTGTATCTTCGTTACAGAGAATGTCTGTGATCTCTTTCACCGAGGTCTCTTTTGCTTTCTCTTGGATGAGAGTCCAAACCTCTTCTAGGCGAATCTCCTCAAGTTCAGCACGTGCTGCCTCTGTGACCGTCTGCAAGTAATCAGTCTTTTGCGTAGTGTTAGATAGTGAGTCAGGCGCAACGTCGGGAAGGATGGCGAGTCGAGATGCCGGTAGCATTAACTCAGCACCTTGAGGGTTTAACACGCGCCACTTTCCGCTCTTTTCCGCAAGGACAAGGCCAAGATTTATCTTCGCATGTTGCTCGTATGTAACAACCCGACCAGGGAAGATACGCGCTTCGTTCTTAGACTTATTCTGGGCAAAATTTATCTGCTTGATTGGCACTTGCTCTTGGGGACCTTGAAGGAAAATCGCTTGCCGGAATTGCGAAGAAAATACCTGTTCTTACGCAATTATCTAACCTCTAAGGTCACATAGCAGTGAGATAATAACAAGCTTCTCGAATACTCAGATTCGAGAAGCAGAGGTGTGTGCGATGACTATAAACTAGGAATCTTTAGAACCGTCTTCTTCCCCGGTAAAAGGGTCTGGAAGGGGCTTATCTTCGACTTCTACGTCGGCATCCGACTTCTTCGAGGTTGCCTCACTTCCACCAAGCGCCTGTTGTGCACGAAATCGACCGGTTTCGGTTGGGCCACTTTCATCGG
>QIGM01000002.1 GCA_003230795.1 bacterium | reverse complement strand
AGAAGCAGCAACTTATCGGTGCGCAAGTAGCGATTACCGGAGACGTAACTGAATTCGGGCGTAAGACCATAGGCGACAGACAGCTCTTTGGGATATTGGGCGCAGGCAAGGAACAGATCGCCTACTCCAAGGTCGCGCTCAATGTGGTTGATGTGAAAACTTCGGAAATTATCTATTCCACGCAAGGTGCCGGTGAGTATGCGCTAAGCAATCGTGAAGTAGTTGGTTTCGGCGGAACGGCGGGATACGACTCTACCCTTAACGCTAAGGTGCTTAACCTTGCTATCACCGAGGCGGTCAATAATTTAGTCTCAGGGCTTGAGGGTGGCCAGTGGTCACCAAAGGGAAGCTAAAAAAGGTGAAGCTTCGCCTCATGGTTCTTTTTCTTCGGGTTCTTTTTCTTCGGGGGGCTCTTCTTCTGGGATTATCCGTTCTAACTACTGCCTGCTCTGCAGGGACGTCGCTATATCGTTGGGGCGACTATGAACCATTGCTGTATCAGATGTATGCCGAAGAGGGCGGCGGCGACCCTCAGTCTCAACTAGCCAGGCTCTCTGAAGATGTAGGCCGAACTATTGCGGAAGGTAGGCGAGTACCTCCCGGAGTGCATGCTCATTTAGGCTATCTTTACTATTCTCAAGGCGATGTGGTCTCTGCGCGAAAACATTTTATCGCAGAGAAAGAGCTATTTCCTGAGTCTGCCGTGTTCATCGACGGAATTCTTGGTCGTATGGACAAGAAGAGGTAGCGAGTATGAAAGCTAATTCGAAGTTTGTTCTAATTTTCTTATTGCTAATACTTCTATCACTCAGTGCCTGCGTTAAACCTGCTGACTATGGCTTGTATCGCAGCAAATTACCTCGCTCTCTTTTGGTAATTCCGCCGCTAAATAATTCAATTGAAGCGAACGCGTCCTATGTCTATCTATCGACGCTTACCCGTCCGCTCGCTGAGATTGGCTATTATGTGTTTCCTGTTTCAGTCGTTGAGATGTTCATGAAAGATAACGGGCTGCCAACGCCTTACGAGATGAACTCGGTTTCTTTGAGGAAAATCAAAGAAATTTTCAATGCAGATGCAGTCCTGTATTTCGAAATTGAAGACTGGGGGCAGAAGTATCAAATTTTAAGTTCAAATACTGTCGTGAATGTTCGCGCGAAAATGGTTGATGTTTCTAGTGGTGAAACCCTTTGGCAGGGAAAAGCTGAAGCCGTGGAGGGTTCCAGTAGTCGAGATAACGATCTAGTTGGAATGCTAGTAGCGGCTGCAGTGAAGCAGATACTTGAGTCCTCTTCGTCTCGTGTTTGGGCAGTGGCAAGAGAAGCTAATCAGAATATGATTAACAATGAGTCAAACGGCTTGCTTTTTGGTCCCTATCATCCGGAATTCGGGAGCGATTTACGAGGCAGGTAGTACTTATCTAGGTTCTTTAGCTCTCGCTTATAGGCATTTAGCCTCCTTTGGTAGGTAGAAACGATCGACATTCAGTTCAGGGGTGTTTCCGAGTCGACTAATTTAAGTTAAAACTTAGGCACACCATTTGAATATGTAGAGGTTCTAGATGACACCTCTAGAGTGTACCTTGTTATTTTACCTGTATAGTTCCCTGGAGTAATCTACATGAAAGCTTACGTTGTGTTCGCAATCCTTTTGTTTGTCCCGTCTCTTGCTTCTGCTAATGACATACCACCTATTAAAGCCGGATTGTGGAGTATACAAACCGTCACCGACGGAAAGAAGACTGACACAATAAAGCAGTGCATGAACCAAGAAGTATTCGGCAAACTTTTGGTCTCTAGCCAAAAAATGATGGGCGGTGCCTGCGAAGACGTAAAGATCGTGAACAATGGTGGCGTCTACAGCACAACTATTAGTTGTCGCATCATGGGCTCACAAATGACTTCTGTCGCTGATGTAAAAGGCGATTTCAAAACAAGTTATACGGCAACATCAAAAACCACCATGGTTCCTCCAATAATGGGTATGGGCAATTCCTCTCAAACCTCAACCGCAAGCTATCTCGGCGAATGTGGTGACGATATGAAGCTTGGAGATATGATCATGGCCGACGGTAAGAAGATGAATTCTCTTCAGATGATGGAGTCTATGCCCAACATTGGAGACATGATGAAGAACATGCCTGACATGAGCCAAATGCAACAGTTGCAACAACAGTTGCAGCAGCAGATGCAGGGAGGCTAGTCCTTTCCAGGGTGAGCGTGGAAAGAAAACAATGAGCGGCGAAGTAGCTTTGCGATTTCGCCGCTCAAAATATTTTCGCTCGCCACAAGCTTCCTTTTATTCTTTCGCTAGGTAGCGCCCGCACTCCAGAAGTGTTCTTCCAAGGTAGTTCACGCAGAGCGGTACTAGCGACGTTTCGTAACGCTTGTATTAAGTCAGAATCTCGTTCAATTTTGCACTTGAAGGGCCCATTTCGGGCGAAATTTTTACAGTAATTCTAGTCCTATACGAGTGCCCCTTTTTCTAGCGCAAGTTTTCAAAATCACCCGCCATAACCTTACTGAAGACAAATTAATTTGTTATTTTTTCGAGGACTTCTCCTTATGCCGCAACAAGACTCATTAGAACGAGGCCTAAGCCCGAGAGCATCGCAGCAATTAGACCAGGTGCGGGCTGGACGCGAAGAGTGTGCAAAGGAACTGCTGGCAAAAACCTCCAGTGGCACGGTTGCTAATCGTCTGAAGAAAATTGCCAATCCGAATGAACTGACTCTTCCACCCAGGCAGGTAGTGTAGTGGCAGCAAATTTCGCAGAAATATTTGAAGTAGAACTCCAGTGTTGGTGCTATGGCCTTACGAATATTGAGGACAGAGTAGAGCGCCGAGCCCTTAACGAAGTCGTGAAGGATTTCGCGCCTGTTTTTAAAGAGGCGATTGAGAATCTCTACGCTTTTGATCCTATAGAAACCACTCGCAGATTACTCACGGCGGCAAGATGCCCAGAGCTTGAGAAAGAGATGACGTTCTATCTTCTTTCTCTACTTCCATTTCCCACTGAACTAAACGGGGAGCAGGCAAAAATCCTAAACGAGATTGTTTTGAAGGTAGAGCGACTCTTTGGAGGTGCGATCCAGCGCCTGCAACGTAAATGGAATTCAAGCAGTCCAGCGAGAGTAAGCGCTCCGCGTAAGGCAAGGGCACACTCTGAGACTTCATTTGAAAATCTTTCATTTCCCAGTTCCCTGCTTGATATCAAAAAGCTATAAATTGGTCGAGAAACACTCTAATCTAAATAGATTTTCAGAGTGTTGTTCGAGTTAAGTTTATCGCGGAACTCAGAGAGTGTGATCTTTGCACCGCCTTTTCGGTACGGATTACCTTCCTCTTCAAACGATAACGGATCATTGTTCAGCAGCAGTCGATTAGGCGCAAACCCCTTGCTTGCAACGTGATAGTGGAGCTGAAGCTTCTTACCTTCCCAGTTGAGGCTTACCTTCAGTTGATCAAGCTGTTTCGGGATTACAGGGTCTAGCACTAAGTGTTTACTTCTTCTCCTGAGCCCTAGAAAGGTACGCACAACAAGGCCTGAATAAATTCCACCCCCGCTTGAATACACTCGCCAGCCTCCTTCGAAAGCTATCTCTCCGGAGTAGACTTTGTCGTATTCCTCGAAGGCCTGATATCGATCGGCAAATCTGGCGTCTGAACTCGAGTAGTAACAGTTAGACTGTCGAGGTGAGGCACTGGGTACCATCTCCGGAATACTAATCGGGTTAGCAAGAGACAGTGCTTCGAAAAATTTATCTGACTCGCCTAGGTGAGCAAGCGCTTGCGCGTAACGCAGATGGGCATGGGTGTACATCAGCCCGATCTCTCTGCCGAAGAAAGAACTGCTTTCAGCTCTTTGGAAATGTTTTTGCTTCCCACCTCGGTAAGGAAGGGGCTTATCAAAAAGTCTGGCTCCGTCAGCTCCAGAGAGATGTTCTTCGATAAGTTCGAGGTGAAATAAAGCTTCTTCCTTAGAAAGCATGTTGCTGAGGATGCTATGAATGTATGGCAGCAAGCTATAGCGTAGACCTGTATCCTTATCACGCGGGTGGATGAGGTACGATGGGCTCTCTCCGGTCCGGAGAAAGCCAGCGATCGTGTTATCAACCAGCAAGCGGTCTTTAAAGTCCTTGAGTACTGCAAAGGCTCGTTCTTCAAGCTCCGCGGAACGCTGATCCAACCCAAGTTGTTTAAACGCTTCGCTAAGTACGCAGAGTGTTTGATAGTGCAGCGTCACTGTCCAGGAGCTTACTAGCTCCTTTTTGAGACTTTCATCAAAGGGCTGAAGGGAATCATTCCAATCTCCATGCCCGTAGGAAATCAAATTCGTTCCTGGTATTAGTCGAGCTTCAATAAGCTTTAGTGCTCGCTCTACGTGCGCCAAAACAGTGTCTGATTCCGCTTTGTCATTTCCCTTGGCGTGGAAGTAGGGCACTTCCTCTTCGAGCAGCGCCTTGTCTCCTGAGAAAAGCAAATACTCTCCCAAAGCGAGCAGTGGCCAGAGGACAATATCGCCGTGAGAATCCGCGGGACGAATATTTCGTTCTCGTTCGAAGAACATAAACCACTGAGGCCAATCTCCGTCACTGTTTTGCTGGCTAAAAACTCGTCTGAGGATATCGAGCACAGCTTCGCCATTGTTAAGTGATAGCAGCATCTCGAGAGGACCTTGCACCACGTCGCGTGTGCCCCAGCCGCCCCCTGAATACTGCTCTAACCCTCGAGGAGAGAGGTAGTGAACTAAGGCGTTCTGAATGTACCAGGGGAAAATCTCAGAGATACCTGACATTCTCTCAGCCAGTGGGCTGTCTTCTGGTGGATGAAATTGAAGACCCCCCGTCATTTCCTGCCAGTAGTGCTCGCTAGTTTCTGTAGATAAGGACTCTTCAGGCGAAGCGAGTAGGTGTCCGCTGATGGATAGACGAAATTCTGAGAGGGGTTTACTTAAAAGACAGAGGTATGGCTGATTCTGAGATTGCCCATCCTCAAACAAGAGCTCATCTTGAGCTATTTCCTCTATCTGCTCTTCGGAGAAATCCATGCGGAAACCGCCTTCAGGAAAGCGTCGGCCAACGTCGCTATCGCTTGGAGCAGAGACAAACACAGAATCCTTTTCGATTTGAAATTCTACTTTCCCAGGAAGGCTGCCGTCGTCACCTCCCAGGGAGACGTGGTTGCTGAGCAATAGGCGAACGGGAGGACCAGTAAGAGTATTGACCTCAAGATCTAAACGATCCGCTGTCATGCTTGCCGTGTTTCTAATCTCAAGCACTCCGCTACAATCATCGCCGAAGTCATATTTGTAAATCCATCGACATGAACTAAGCCCCATCTCAAATGCCGAGGGTGTGCCAAGTTGAAACCATTTGTCCTGAAGCTCAACAAATATTCGCTGACCATGAGAGGAAAAAAGTCCGAGATAACTATGAGTGGTCGAAAGGAATCTATTAATACTTACATGTCCTTGGGTGACCATGGAGTTGAACACGCCGGACATCCAAACGGTCGAGGTGAGGGAAGACTCACTTGGGGTCTTTGCCTTGCCTGATCGAAGAATCATTCCATGAGGGCGAAGCACCATGCGCTCTTTCTCGCGGAGTACAATGTGATTGCCCGTGGCAGTAAAAAAAGAAATCGCTTTGCCGCTATCGTCAGCTTCAATATGTCTGCGATTAGAGCCAAAAAAGTTTTCTTCTTCGGCGCTAGAAAGCTCTATTGGCTGGAGAAGTGGGGAAGAAGAAAACAGAGAACCTATCGCTGGAGCTTGCCTGACTGCATTTGCATACAGGCTAAGTGGCGGGGAAGCTTCGGGTAGAGAGAGAGCTTTCGCGACGAAGCCTAAATCCTTCTCCGAACTAGCTTCGGCGTGGTCTTCTTCAAACCAGGCGAAAAAGCCTCGATTGGTTTTGCCGCCCGGAGGAATTGTAACCTGCTCATCCTGTAAGGCCGCCATGGAGTGTTCGTGTTGCAAGCAGTTTCCCGGCAAATCTTGATGTAGGAAGCTCCCGTGTTTGTCCAGGGCGTGCTCATTCCCGTAGACCTGCAAGGCGTCCGTTGCGTAGGAGCATGCCTTGCCTAGACTTCCGACTAGAAGCCAGGGATGCTTTAGGCCCATGGCGAGGTTTTGTCTATTCGCTAAGAC
>QIGM01000219.1 GCA_003230795.1 bacterium | reverse complement strand
GCCTTCGTTGCGGCGATGCCGACGCCTGTGCCCAGAGTGAAAAGTGCGTCAAGACCAGAGAAGCTTCCCGCGTTTATAGCGCCGAGCGAAACATAGTCAGAAGGATCCTCGGAATCGATTCGGTAAAATGCCTCGATCTCTTGTGCTTCAGGATCTACGCGAAGTGCCAGATCGATATTCTGAGCAGATCCTAGAGAAAGTGGAGCAGCGGTGACTGCGTTCTCCGTATAAATACCACCAATCTCAGCATTAAGCTGAATTCCACTAGAACCAGAGCCCGTGTCTCCTGAGGCCACAAGTCGAACAAAGTTATCTTCATCGACCGCGAAGAAAACACCGGCCGACTCCGAACCTACTGGTGGGGCTGGTGGGCTTACGAAAGGATCAACCACTCTCGTGTAGGCAGTGAATTCACCAATTCCCAAATTCGCTCGAGCATCAACGCCAATCTGTAGAGCGTTGTCTTGGTCGTTACTGGCGCCTCTCATATCGCCTGGTGTCGGATTGATGCTAATGAAGCCGCCGGCAGCGCCAGCGTTGAGTAGGTTAGGCAAAAAGCCTCCACCATTGCTCGATAGTAGGGATCCAGTGAAGCCTGTATTTCTCAGGTTCCCAAGAAACTCATCGCCTGGATTATACTCAAATCGAAGAGGAGGGACGGTACTTGAGCCGTTCAGCGGATCGAACACGAACTGGTCGACGACATCAAGCACGAGGTCGTTATCGTCGTCGGTGTCAAGTAAGTCGCTGACGAAATCCTTGTCAAAATCCGTTGGGAAGCTCGCCGCGTTAAATGGATCAGTTCCATTCGCGGCTTCATCGATGTCGGTATAATTGTCATTGTCATCATCTGGATCGACAGCGTCAGGAATTCCGTCTCCGTCACTATCTCCGACGGTTCCAGTTTCGTCCGGCTCGAGAAGTGTGATTGTATCCCCGCCGCTTCCAGTTTCGCCGCCGAATTCGGCGACAAAAATGGCACCGCTCGGATGAGTCCAGACGTCGATAGGTCCGGCGAGCGCGCTTGCGATTATCTGCTCTTCCACCACGCCACTACCACTCGGAGAAAGTTTTAGGCTCCGCACCTGGTTGTTCGCGAAAGTACTAACGGTAATCAGATTACCCAACATCTGACCTTCGAAGGCATTCGATGTGTACTCTGCCAGTCCGTTCGTTGAAACGCTGCCGACGTATTCATGAATTGGTGCGGTGTAGGATGGCTCTGGAGTAAGATTCGGCGAATAGCTACTTCCGTCACCGAATACGCACTTACCTCGCGCGGGATGTGGGTGACCACCGTAGGCACCTTGTGTCACGACGTATAGTTTGTCCAGCAAAGTTCCTGGGTTCATCGAAACACCATTCGGGCACCCGTCACTCGGTCCAGGGGTATTGCCGAGTCCGCTATTTCCCTCGTTGGAGTTCAGATAGAACTTTCCGTTGCTGTGGTCCAAAATATCGTATCCGCTACGATAGCCGTCGGCATACACTTCGAAGAGTCCCGTAACTTCTCCGTCTCCCGGCCCACTGATGATTGTAGAGGCGGCGCTTGCGTCATAAGGCACGGTAAAAGGCGCGTTAAGATTGAGACGAAGAACAACAGCGGCACCATTGGTCTCAGGGAAGTTGCCAAAGAAAGTGCTCGGAGCACCGTAGTTAGTGTTTCCACCGACCGAGAGATAAAGCCAACCGTCGTCCCTAATAAAGAGCCCGTTCGGTGCATGGTTTTCTCTAGACCGTGTAAGACCAGTGACTAAGTCTACTCTATTCGCCGGGTTGTCGTAATCTGGCCCACTCAGTTTTGTCAGCACGCCACCATCTGTATCGATGCAAAGCGCCGTGTTACTGGAATTGAAGCCGATACGAGGGTCTGAATGAGCAGTATAGATAGCCCCATCATCGGCAACGAAAATGCCAGTAACTAGCCTCCCTTCGGCAGTTGGGCAACCAGTGGCCCCTGCCTCATCAAATGTTGGAGAATTAAAAATGCTTGTAACCACTTCGACGTCAGTCACATCTAGATTCGCATCGAGCGTGAAGATGTGGATCAAGCCGTTGAATTGTCCGACATAGAGACGTCCGTCAGGACCGAGTTGGACCGACGTCGGGTTTCCAAAATTCTCAGCGCCAGTAATCTGTGAGTTAACAATCACTCGTTGAGTGAACTTGATGGGTAGTTGGCCATCCAGAGAGAGTTTCTCGACCTTTAGCGCGGATATTTTTGCATCTCCATTCGTAGGAATAAACTCAAGATTTAACTCACCGTCGGTGACTTGAACTGGGAACTCTTTTTCAACGGCGGTGAGAAAGCCCACTTCGTCGAAGATATCGTAGTTTGTAAGAATAGGCTGACCTTCAAGCGTCACATCAAACACCCGTTCTCCAGACTGAGTGAAGAAAATCTCAGCAAAGGAAAGCGTGACAAAATAGTCGCCATTCTCAACCGTCTGGCTATAGGCAAATGTTCCATAGCTCTCACTTTGGAATAAGGTGTCCTCGACCGTGTTGGCGATAGGACTGGCTACTTCAAACTCTTTTAGCTCTCCGAGGCTTAAAAATCCGGAGGTCGCTGACCATACATCTCCCGTGGTGTCTGTATACGGAAGACCACCAGCGTTGACTCTCGCGATAGGGATTCGTTGAGGCGTAACATCCTGCATTTCATCAACAGAAATCGCAGAGAGCTTTGCGTTGTTCTTTCCGGGCTTTCTCCGGAAGGCAACCGTTAGTTCTCCGTCGCTAACGGGAACTTCAAATACCTGCTGGGTGGCCACGGCATTGCCGACATCATCAAAAATATCATAGTCCGGAAGTACTAGCTGCCCTTCGATAAATACATCGAAGACTCTCTTGTTAGCTTCCGTCCAAAAGAGTTCAGCGAAAAGTAAGGTGACTCGGTAGGTTCCGTCCTCTACCGCTAGTCTGTAGTCGTAATTTCCAAACAGCTCGGTGTGGTAGAGCTCATCATCAATGGTATCGGCGATAGGTATTACGTTTTCATAGGTCAGCATCTTGCCTTGAGAGACAAACTCCGCCGGCGTCGCTTCCCAGGTGTTTCCGCTGCCATCAACGAAGGTATCTCCACCAGCATTTGCTCGAGCAATATTTACGTATTGTTCTACTGGAGTGTCGTCGATGCCAGTTCCCATGAGTGGCACCAGTAAGGTTCCTGCAGTTGCATTGGAGTCTATTTCAAGAGTTGCGGTTCGCGCTCCAATGTCGGTCGCACTAAAGACAGCCTCCAGAATGACACTTTCACCAACTGCGAGACTGCTCGGGAGTGGATCGATTAAGAAGTCATTAGTATGCGCTCCAGTCAGGCTTGAGCCCGTAATCTGAATCTCAGCAGTGCCGGTATTCTCAAGCGTAAAAAATACCGATGAAGTTTCTCCGGAGATATTGGTCTGGGAAAACGAAATAGGATTTGGATTGGCCGTTAGGCTAAGCGTTGGAGCTGGAACTAGCTTTCTCTCAATTAGTAGGCCCGTAAGTTGAGCGTTGTTTTTACCTGGAATCCTTCGAAACTCTAAATTGAGCGCGCCATCCTCCAATGTCACGTCGAAGCTTTGGCTGAGGGCGTTTAGGAATCCAGCTTCCACGAATAGATCTAAGTCATTTATAACATTCGTCCCTTCTATGTTTACGTCGAAAAGACGTTTGTTCGCCTCGGTAAAAAAGAGCTCAGCGAAGAGTAGCGTGACTCTATACTCTCCGTCCGGTAGTGACTGGTTATAGTCATAGTTACCGTAAAGTTCTGTTTGAAAGATTGTATCGTCCTCGGTTCCCTCGATTGAGGAGACATTTTCAAATTGCAGCATCTTGCCAGCGGACATGAAGTCAGCCGTTGTTGGCCCCCAAACATTACCTTCGGTGTCGGTGTAGATGTTTCCCCCGACATTAATTCGTGCGACTTCTTCAAATTCTTCACCGGCTGGTTCATCTTCCGCGTTACCAGTGATAGAAACGCTTGGGTTGACGCTCGCGCTTGAACTGACCTGAAGCGAGGCTACTTTTGCGCCAATCGCTGAGGGGGAAAAGTCGACTGTGACGGTTGTGCTCTCACCGCCGTTTAAAGCGAAGGGAAGCGAGTTTAGGGCGATAAAGTCACTTCCATTTGTTCCGGAAATCGAAAGCGAAGTGACGGTCACCACTTCTGTCCCAACGTTTGTTAGACTGAAGCTTTGCTCAGAAACAGTTGTTTGTCCGAAGACGTAAGTGCCAAAGTCAAGGCTTGTCGGATTGGCCTCTAGCTCTTCCACTGGGACGGTGGTAGTGCCCGTTCCATTGAGGTCGACTTCGTCCGGCGAGGATGCCGCATTTGAATCTATTGCAAGTGAGGCCACTTTTGGACCGACTGAGGAAGGAGTAAATTCGACAACAATCGTCTCCTCTGCTCCTACCGCAACGCTAGTTGAAGAAATCGACTTAATATTAAAGTCGCCAGGATTCGTGCCTTCAATAGTGACATCGTCTAGCGTGAGAACAGCGGAACCGAGATTCTCTACTGTGAGTATCAGTTCAGCAACTCCGGGAGTTACAATATCGATAGATCCAAAGTTTAAGGTACTCGATGAAAGGCTGAGAACGGGCGCGAGAATGTCCTCTCCACTTCCTTGAAGCAGTGAGGTCACCGGACCGGTCAGGAGATCTGAATCAACGCTCAGTGTAGCTGGGCGTGCGCCCACTGCCGACGGAGTAAAATCTACGTCGAACTGCGCCTGTGCGCCAGCTGCGATACTAAAAGGTAGGATCGGACCGGAATAGCTATAGTCAGCGTTTCCTGCACCGATAAAAGTAACGGCAGTTATTTCAACGGGAGTGCCGGTACCGCCACCTGATTGGGAGGAGGGAGCTAAGTTGTTGAATGTCGATTCGCTGAAAGAAACAGTGTCGTATTTATATAGTACAATTCGGTCAATCGCGTGACCATTTGAGCGGGCAGAGACTTTGATCTCATGTGTTCCCGCCGAGAAGAACTGTCGGATGTCTTTCGGATTATTGTCTACGGTTCGAGTCTGCCATGACCAAGTATTGAGCTGGTTTTGGTATGCCTTCGTCCAATCGCCATTGAGTGCTTCTTCACCACTAACGTCCTGGCCACTTGGAAACTGCACCCAAGAGTCATTATGTTCAGTGAAGTTACTGCCTTGCGCAATTCGACTGCGCCACTGTAACTGATAGTTTCCTGCTGTTTGGACTTCAAAGGTAAAGGTAAGGACACCGTTGCCAGGATTATTGAAGAAATCATCTCCGGTCCATTCCAAGTATCCGTCGCCGGTAAAATCCGGAATCGTGGTCTTCTCCTGCCATCCGCTTACCGTTGCATGGTCTTCTATCTCTATTACTACTAAGCCTCCTTGCTCGAGATAGGCACCAGTGCCGTTCGTGCTCGCGTTGTTGTTGAGTGTGAAGGTATTGGACGTGGTAGACGCGAGACTCTGAGTACCGAAGTCATGAGTTGCTGGAGTGAGCGAAAGTGTGGAGCTCGCAGGGTCTATAATACTGAAAGAAACAGAATTCGTTACCCCGGCCGTGCCAGAGCCACCCGAGGATGAAAATGGTGTCGCGCTTACTTGATGAGATCCATTCGAAAAATTATGTACCAAAAAATCGCCGCTTTGATCGCCTGCAAGGGCGTAGGGAGCAACACTCTCTGTGCGAAAATTATTATTACCATTCAATCCAAACACGACGCTGCCCACGCTGCCGCTAGTTTCGGCCCGTACGTTGAGCTTATCGGTGGGTAGAGTCGTCCGGTCTATTATTAGACCATCGGTTAACTCAAAGAGGTCGAGATCGGTCTCGGCGTTAACCAGGAAGAGGGAATCGACAGTTCCCTGGGCCTGCGCCTCAGGAATTACCGCGTTGACCAAGAGTAAACACAACGTTGAGGTAAGCAGGTTCTTTGCTGAGACGCTCAAAGTAGAGGCAATTGAATTTAACATCGTTAACTTCTCGTGGTTGGAAATTAGGATTTGTAATATTTGGCCAATGTGAAAGATAGCTGAATTAAATAGTACGTATTACAAGTTGAGAGAATTCGCAACGCGAGCGAGGGGAAATTTAACCTTAAATAAGGATGAAAATCACGGCCTCTCGGCTCGATTATACAAGAAAGAGCCCGATTTTTATTAAATATTTTTGCTAGAGTAAAGGCGCGAGAATT
>QIGM01000262.1 GCA_003230795.1 bacterium | reverse complement strand
TTTATTTGGCTCTATGACCAGTGGATGATTTTCGCCTTTTTTCTCTTTATGTTTCTCATGGGAGCGGTTATTTTCGATTGGCTAGTCCACAATACTTCGTTCAGCACCGAGACCATGAGATTTTCAACTATTGATGTTTGATTTCTTTATTCAACGAGTCTCCGGCATGTCTCCCTCCGGCATGTCTCCCTCCGGCATGTCTCCCTCCGGCATGTCTTCTCTACGAGAGATTCGCTCTCGTGCAATTTTGCGCGTTCCCTTTCTCTTTCTTTTTATATTCATTCTTTCCTGCGATAGCTCTCACGAGCAATTCGAGCCTCTAGATTCTGACATTGCGGTCGCAAAGAAGCGTGTAGCTGATGTCCAGACCCAAATCGCTCAATACAACGAGCTCCCGAGCCTCGCCATTCTTGTACGTGCACGTTACCTCATCGCTTTACAAACACTCGATTTACTCGAGCAGAGAAAACATGCCTCGTTTTACCAAACTAATCTTGAGTATACGATAGCAGGAAGATCCTTAGGTCCCGAAAGTGATCTCTATGAAAAGGATTTCGCTCTACAGAAAGCACGAGCCAAAGCAGCGCTTAGGCGAGCTCGACTTGAGAGAATTGTCGACCAAGATAGAAACGCTCGTGCCGAAGCTCGACGCTGGGAAATGCTGCTTCTCGATCTTCAAATTGCTCAAATTGATTATCGATTAGCTGCCCTTCGATATCGCTTTCCGGAAGTCATCGGCGGATCGGAGATGGATATGCTTATCTCCGATCTCGAGGAAAAATATCGGCCACAGCTCTCACCACTATTCGATTCCAAAACGCGAATAGAAGAAGATCGCACCGACGACGACTCGAAATAATAGTGCCTGCACGGTTTTTAATCCGAGGACACAATCGCATACGGATTCTGGTTCATTATCGTCGTCATGTAATCTCGAATCTGCTTCTCAGGAGTACGACACTTATGATCGTATTTCCTACGCTCGCCGTCATTGCATACTCCTCCTAGAGCAGCCGAGATTTCTGCTTCAGAAGATAAGTCAACACAGCCAGGATGCTTCGGACGAATAGGGCCCCAGAAACCTCCTGTCATTCTCGCCAAAGTATACCAATCATAATTAGCTTGATAGAACGGATCTGCCCCAGTTTTAAACATATTCTCAAAACTCGAGTTCGCGTCAGACCAACTTCCTCTTTCGCTTCTCTTATCGGGCGCGTAAATGTAGTCGGTGAAGTCTTTCTCTCGCTCACGAGCCTCTTCGTCAGTTAGACATCGACCAAGATCCGCATCGAAAACATCTAAGGTATGCGGTTCCACGTGTTCACCAACCAAAATCGCATGTAACGGAATTTTACCTTTGTGCAAGACACTATCTGCGGTATTTCTAAGCTCACGAATAGCTTTATCATATTGGTAATAGACATTGGTGCAAACCTCGCAGCCGAAGTTCTCGAAAATACCCCACCATTCATCTCCTTGGAAAATTCCGTCCCCGTTTACATCGGCAATACTACATGCATCGATTAGTTCTTGTGACACGCCAGCCCCAATCGACAACTCAATGTCACCGAATTCGCTCAACTCGTTCCAGTAAAGGGAGTAACATTCCAAAACTCTTTCCTCGTCAAATTTCCCATCATTGTCCTGATCATATTGGCGACACGCCGCAGAGCAATTCGTCAGTCCGTCTCCGATGTGAACTAGAAAATTGGACACACTGCCTATTTCATCTTTGCCTTTCTTAAACTGAGCAAGCGCTTCGGAAATCGCCATTTGAGTAAATGTAAATCCATCAAGAGCAGGAAATAAATTATGTTGTAGAGCGAGAGGAAGGTCCCTTTCAGAATTTAGTTTATATCCAAAAATTGGATCCTTTGGGGTCTTGAGCTGACCCGGGTCCACAATGCTTTTAAGATAGTCGAACTCACTCGTAAGGTTGAGCACTCTAGTCCAAACAAGCTCATTGTCGTAGAAAATTATACACGCCTTATCTCCTGCAACTGCTCGGTTCTCGAAAAGGCTGACAGCTTCATGCAAACCTGAGAGAATTGTTGTCAGTGGTTCAGGCCCAAGATGAGTCTCGTCCCTGAAGAAATCAATTCTATACCGTCCTGATTTACGGTTTGCACCATACTTCGATGGGCTTGGGTGATGCTTTGCATAAGAATCACTTGAGGAATAATCGCCATCGCCTAGAGTTTGTTTCAATTCGTAGTCATCGAAATAATGTCGACGATAATCGGTAGCAACCCCAACAGGTCGCGGGCCTTGCGCTAGCAATTCCGGCCAAAGTTTTTCATGAGAGCTGCCGTCAGGCACCGCATTCCCGTCTTCTTTAAGATAGTAGGCGAACTGAGTTCGTAAGATCTTTGGTGCAAAGTCTCTATTGGATTGAAGTAGGTGAGCTCCCCGCTGAGTCGAACCAGAGATGTCTACCAAAAAACAGCCATGCCGAGGGATTACGCTAGCAACAACATTAACATCGAAACTACCCTCCGGCAGCGCATCAACGAGAGTTGCAGTTTTCGCCATAAAAAAAGCTGGTTGGTAAATCTGTCCTTTAAGATTAAAGGAGTTGATGTCCTCATCACCCGGAACGAAGCACGGGTAGTCTTTGTTGATTGACTCACAAGCGCCGGAATTATCGTCCGTGGAGTACCACCTTCCTGACTCTAGTGTAACCTGACCGACCTCGGCAATCGATGCGGCGTCCCCTCTCGATGATTTCAAAGTGACGTTATACCCAGCAATATCTCGCGCTCTATCTAAAGCGGCTTTCATTCGGTCGGAATGACAGACGCTAGTATCCTCGGGGGATTCACAGTCAGTATCGTAATACTCTTCAAGGGCTGCAAGCGTCACGAATCGAGCATTGTACTGTTGCTGTCCAGCGCTCGAAAGAATCGACGACAACTCGATTCCGTAAAGCATTACGACGAAGAAAACTGCAACAATCGCCATCGTTATCAGAAGAACGGCGCCTCGCTCAGAATTCTCATTTGCGTTACTAACGCGAATCTTACTCTTAAAATCTTTGGCCATCTTATTCAGAAGCTCCACCTTCTTCTTCCTCTTCAACTGGAGGTTCTTCGGTTTTAGGAGCGGGACAAGAATCTGAAGTTCTGACAGAACCATCATCGCACTTACAGCTACAATCATCTTGCATCGTCCCATTAGTGCAGGAAAACTTACACTTACACTTACAGTCACCACGGTTAAGATAGAATCGATCGTTCTGACAGGTCTCGGGGTTTTTACAGTCACACCTAGTGCCACCGTCTTTAGTCTCGAGATTACCATTCCAGCAGACACAGCCACATCCTCCAGCCAAATTGGTTTGCATCATATATGTTCCACAAGTTACGGCAGCGCATTTACAACCACATAAATCTGAAGTCGCGACGGCATTTACTGGGGTGTACTCATCCTGACAACGTGCATCTGTCCATTCATCATCATCGGCGCAATTGCATTTCGAAGAACTCCCGGAGCCAACTACATTTTTCCCCTCAGGACATGAGCATTCCCCGGCACTATCCGTCGAGAGTCCGGACGGGCACTTGCATGGGCAAAGCCCTCCACTATACGCAACATAAGAGTTCGGTCCCATTTCCGCCTGACAAAGCTCATTAGAACAAGAACAACTCGTGCCAGATGTCCTCACCTCTCCGCCAACTCCACATGATTTGCAAGCACGTGTCGACGCCTCCCATTTCTCGTTTGCCCCCTCACAAGGGCAGTAGTCGTAGAATGAATCTGAACCTGCAGGATTGCCGAGACAATCAACAGGGATCGGCAACGACACGTCGGAACTCGGCTCACGGAAGCCTACCGACTTGCCCTTTATACTTAGCAGGGGCAATACTGGCAAAAAGGGGACGATGACCGCATCAATCTCAACAACCATGGGCTCTGACTGTAAAACTTGACGAATGCTCTGACCGATCGAGGCTTTAGGGATTACTAGTTCAGGCAAACCTTCAAGCTTCGCGTACGAGCCTTCGTCTTGACTAAGGAAAGTACCGAGGACAAAATCGAGAGCAACAGCCTCAACTCGTGCCTTCGCCTCTTCATGGCGAGAGCCTTCAGCGCCTGGTTCGTCTTCCAAACCTTCAATTGTGGACGCAAGCAAGAGAGCTCTATTCGCAGCAGCTTCGACGATATTTTTGGTATAGGCGTAGCGACCAAAATCCACGAATGCGAGAAAAATCAACATCAAGACAGGAAATACGATTACGAATTCGAGAAAAGCGACTCCTGTTTCACCGTTCTCGATACGTTGCTCGAACTTTGGTCCAATTTTGGCAGTGCTATTCTTTTTCATATTGAGGACACTCAAATTAGGCGTCTGGAAATAAATAAGGGCTCGTTGAACTGACAGTGATGGGCAAACTCGGAAAACCGAATCCGAATAAAGGTTGATAGTCGGCTTGAAGCTGCACGGTTACGTGATTCTCCGGCTCTCCGCCAATCGACGTACGAATGTGCTCCGTCAGCACGGTTATCTCTGAAGTGTCCAGAGTATATTCATCAATGACAAGATAAATTTTCTCTCGAAGTTCTCTTTGCTTGTTGGGCACTGGGTCTGCATAGAAGACATATTCCTCTAATCCCGGCAAAGAAGCAGCAAGTCTCGCTCCTTCATAAGAGATTTGTGTCATACGTAGATAGGCTCCAAGCGCACGAACTGTTTCGATTCCTGAGAAAAGAGTAAAGACTAAAATGGGGACTACAATCGCGAACTCCATCATGCAAGAGCCTCGCTCTCCAACAACATTGGAGCAAGCACGCTCTGTTCGAGCGCGCATTTGGCGCATCCAATGATGAGAGAATCTAGTTTTCATCCAATAACTCTTTAGCTTTAAGACAATCTTATCTCGATCGGGCTCATCGCGTAATACTCAACGTAGGTACGCGCCCAAGAAAGGTCCGATATATTTTTGTTACATAACCCCCTTAGTTCGTCGGCAAGTTTCCTGATGAACTCGAGATTTTATGCCTACTTTTAGAGCTAAAAAATCGTTCTATAACGATCAGCTTAGGCTCATTTTCGTCGGAATCACTAAGATAATTATTAGCCAATTAACGAATTTCTACCTCGCTTAAGACCAATTCTGTCCCGTAACTCCTCTCAACGGACAATTTCGGGCGTCTAAATCAATTCCCCAGCCCGAATCAGACCGAGCCAGCGCCAATAGCCTTGCTGTCCGTAAATTTACGTTTTAGCCTCTTCTAGCTAGATTTTAGGTCCCAGTGAGTGAGGAGATAGAAATGATCGACGCGAGCACGAAAAGAACCGCTGAACATGAGATCAACCCACTATTTGTTCGCCGCTGGTCACCCCGCGCAATGTCGGGCGAGGTAGTTTCAAACGCCGAGATGATGCAACTATTCGAGGCCGCACGATGGGCACCCTCTAGTTTCAATGAGCAGGAATGGCGTTACGTCTTCGCCGTGCGTGATTCAGAGCACTGGAATACCCTCTTTGACTTGCTCGTCGAAGCAAACCAAGCGTGGTGCAAGGATGCATCGCATCTTCTTCTCATCGCATCGCGCAGGAAATTTACCCGAAACGATAACGATAACGCCGTCCACTCTTTTGATACCGGAACCTCTTTTCAAAACTTAGCATTGCAAGGGGCTGAAATGGGTCTCGTGGTGCACGGCATGGGGGGATTTGACGCACAAGCTGCTCGCGATACGCTGAAAATTCCGGCGGTGTATGCGGTCGATGCAATGGCTGCTATCGGAAGACCTGGTCCTCTCGAGAATCTGCCAGAAGGCTACCAAAAAATGGAAGCACCAACAGACAGAAAGAAAGTAACGGAGTTTATCTCGGAGGGAAGCTTTCCCTTCGAATAAATATCCGCTAACGCCCATAGATTTCAACGATGGAACACTCATTGGCTACCAGGGTTTTGCTAGAGATAGCCTTCCGCACCCTTCAGTAGGCTAGCTATCGTGGCGATGCTAAGCGCTACGAAACAAGCCTGACGAAATTGAGCCTCGCTCATTCTCAGCAACACGCTCTTACCGAGCAAGGTTCCAGCGAGACTGCTAAAAGCAATACTTGGAATCAGCGTGAACAACTGCTGATAGGCTTCATAGGGAAGCACGAGAAAACTCGCCGCATAGACAATCTTTGCGAAATGCATCACGAGCATTCCGAGTGACTTCGCAGCCATTACCTCACATCG
>QIGM01000258.1 GCA_003230795.1 bacterium | reverse complement strand
AGAGAAAATCTCGACGGCTTAGGGTGTGGCGGAAGTTCTTTGATTTGAGAAAGTTCCTTGCTCTGGCAACAGCCCTCAGTGGAAAAAACCCTGATCGGGTTTTTGCAGTGTTTTGATGACTATCCCCTATGTCTCCTACCGGAGGGTCCGTTCAGTCGCCACGGAGGCTCTTTTTTCTAGATGACTATATCGTTGACCGGAGGCACTCAAAATATTCGCTCTATCTCTAGATATGGCATCAGCGAGAGCGGCTGCTAAACGACTAACATGCGCAGACTTCGCTTGTTCGTAGTCTCCCTCGTTCATTCGGCTAGAGAACGGCCCGTGAGCTTTGCTAAGCTCCGTCTCTATTGTTGGAATGGAGTATTGCCCGACTAAATTTCCTTTATAGAGAAGTTGTGCATCGATAGAGTGTGAATACCTTGCAGTCATGTCTAAGAACGGAGACAGTAAAAACAATGAAAAGCCAACGAGCATTCGTTTAAATTTGTTCGCGCCAATCTCCCTATCGAAATCGCCTGAAACAGAAAGAAGCAGGGAATAGTCATTTTGGCTTAAGCCCTTAGATTCCAAACTACGAAAAACTCGCCAGGCAGCAAGTTGCCGAACAACAAGAGGACCAAGCGTCTCGTTTGCATCAAGTCCTGCTTCGTAAGCAACTCGGTTTTGCTCAAATGCGGCTGAAACGTTGATCGGCAAAGAATTGCCGCGAAACTCTTCTGGTGCGGGGAATCGTACGCTGCAGGCTGAATTGAGCAAGAGAATCGCGCATAATGAAACCTTAAGTGAAGAGAGTCTGCTCATGGATTGAAAATTCCCTAAAAACTTATCCTTTATCGAACACTTGCGGTGATCGTGTTTCGGTCTTGAGTAATTTGCTTAGCAAGATCTTTAGCCAGACGACTAGCGTGGGAACGTTTACATTCATCCAGGGCCTTTTTCCCTTCGGCATGGATCCATTGTTTTCCTGCAAGGCTTGCTCGAACGTCTGTTTGAATCTCAGCTTGATATGAAGAAATAAACTGGCCATTGGATATAAGTCGTACATCAACTGAATGATCCAAATCTGCGGTTTTGCCGACAAGCGTTAGAAACAAACCGAAAGTCAGCCCGTTCAAAAAACTTTTACCCGCACCAGAAAAATCATGCGTATCTATCTCTCCCTGAGAGGAGATGAACATGACAGCGTCTACTGGTTGCGATTCATTGTAGGGATAAATAAGTTCGTCAAATATACGCCAGGCGCGAAGAAATCCGGCTACGTCTGGACCGAGGTAGTCACTTGTGCTTTTTCCTTCGGCTTCCGCTGTGCGATTATCCTCAAGCACTACACCTACTCGTATGGGGATTGGCGAGGTTTGGAAGGTTTCTACAGGCGCAGTACGAGTCCAGGCGCAGGAGGAGAAAAGGAGCGTTGATAGGAAAAGGCAAGAAGGAGTGACTCTTTTTAGTCTATTCAATCTAGTCATGTTTTCGTTCAGCCCGATTCTATTGATTCACATCTGTACCCCACTCTATAGCAAGTAGCTCAAGCGCAATAGTCCCCACTGAAGGCTGTTGGCAAAGCAAGGGACTTTTTCAAATCAAAGGCATTACAATCTATCGGGAATTTCTTTTCACGATGACTATAAATCCTAGAGTAGTACCGGAGCGAGATATGCAAAAAAAGCTCCAACAAGATAGATAGAAAGTGAGAAAAAGTAGGTGATAAGGCTAAGTCGTCGAGTTCTCATGCAGCTTTTCATTGCGTCTTTATCAATGGGGCATGGCAGCGAGCGAGCCCGATATTGCAGTATCCCACCCAACGTAAGCATCAGTGCGGAAAAAACAAAGAGCTCACTTCGGCTGTTTCCTTACAATCGACTCAACGCTTAGACCATTGTCGGTAACTATTTTTCCAATTTCATCGTCACTGAGCGTCTTGTCTTCGGTGAAAGCAATTTCTACCGTGCCGGCTTCAAGATCGACCTTAATTTCCTTCACCTCTTCGCGTGTTCCAAATAGCTTCGTCAGTCCCTGAGCGCAGAAATCACACACCATTCCCTTTACGTTAACTAAAACATCTTGAGGTTTCTGAGCCTCTGTGGCGGCGCTGGTTGTGCTAGTGAATAGGATAAATAAAAACAGAATTAGATGTCGCATATGTGCTCCTAATGTCGATATATAGTCATCGGGAAAAGAAATTCCCGATAGATTGTAATGTAGCGGAAACACTTTGATTTGAGAAAGGCCCTTCCTTCCGATTCGAACATATCTTGTTCAAGCCTGGAACTATTAAGCTTTTGATATTCTGAGTAATTTAGCCGTGTGCCAAAAAATACCGGAAAGATCCCTTAAGGAACGAGGTGAACCAGTCGACCTTAAACTTAGCGGTACAAGAAGTAGAGAGTAGGATCTTAATGATTTAGCTGTCCCTGCGGGGAGAGAGAGGTTGACTTTGCGTGCCATAGAACAGTTAAAAAGCCAAAGCGGTTTCACACTTGTCGAAGTGCTTGCTGCCGTACTTATCATGGGCATTGTCATCGCAGCAGCCACGTCTTCGTTTGTGATGAATGTGCGGGCGAATCACGCGGGTGAAATTCGTTCCGAAGCTGCCCAAGCAGCACAAACCGTAATCGACCAAATTCGCTATTCAGAGATTGACGCCTTGCCAGCTAGCGGTAGCGACTCTCCGCGAACCATCACTGTAAATGACAAACGCGACTTTTCTGTTGATGTTGAATACTGCTCCGAATCTACATACTGTACTTCGAATGATGTCCGACATATCGCTGTTGATGTGACGTACAAGGGAGAAGCGGTTTACTCGACAGAGACGGTATTTACCAGCCTTGGCTCCACAAACGGTGGCGAGTCTTCTTCCAGTAGCTCCTCCAGTAGTTCTTCGAGTAGCTCGTCATCATCCTCATCTTCGAGCTCATCCTCATCTTCTTCATCAAGTAGTTCCTCTGCATCATCGAGCTCTTCTTCCTCGAGTTCTAGTTCGGGACGTCGTCGTAGATGTCGATACCATCGGTGCTAAAGGCCTAGGGTATGCAAAATAGAATTCAAGAAGCCGGATATACGCTTGCTGAAATGCTTGTGGTAATGGCATTAATCGGTATCCTCGCGGGGACGGCAGTGAGTAACTTGAAAGAGCTGAATGATCCATTAGCCGACGCAAGTTTTACGGTTACGCATTATCTGCGACTAGTCCGAGCGCGAGGAATCTCGCAAACACTATTCATTCAAGTTGCGCCGACTTCAAGCACCATTATTGCAGCTTCAAGTTCTGACTCATGTAGCGGCACGATGACGGCAATTGATGACCTTGAGGTGAACCTTCCTCGAGGTGCGTCGATGAGTGATACCTCCTGGACTGCCTGTTTCACGCCTAGAGGTTTATCCGAAGATAACATCACATTTGACCTTAGTGATTCTGACGGTCAATCGAAAACTGTCGAAATTGCTCTAGGTGGCGGGGTGCGAATCCAATGATGACGTTTCTCAAGCGATATCGATTAGCTCTCTCTTCGTCAACACGAGGAGAACACGGGTTTACGCTTGTCGAGGTACTTGTGGCAACTGGCCTTACGAGCATCGTAATGGCAGCGGTGATATCCCATGTACTCGTGATCAGACAGGGCTACTTTGAAGACATCATCCGTACGCGAATTAACAGTAATCTTCGTTCGTCGATGGACATTCTTTCAATGAACATTCGTCAGGCGGGAGAGAATCTACAAACGGGCTTCCCTGCCGTAGTGCTCGAGAACGGAAGCGGCACAGATCCTGACACCGTAGTGCTTCGGAGAGCGCTGTTCTCGGAAGTGCTCACTCTCTGTCTCTCCGCATCAAGTGGTGATACAACGCTCGACGTATCTTCGGCGGGAGTGGGGTCAACCGACTGTTTAGCCTCTAATGTTGAGAATGTGCACAACGTCTTCGAAACGTATCGCGCGACAGGGGAGGATCTAGAAGTCCGCGCATACGTAGTCAATCTAATAACGGGTGATGGTGAATTTGTCGACTATACCGGCGGAGGCGATAGTGGGGGTGAGTACTATCTCGATGTCTCTGAGTTAGTAAATGACTACGACGGAGAGACATCCTATGTCTATCTCATCGAAGAGTATCGCTTTGGACGAGATGCCGTTGAGGACACCCTTATTCTAACAATTGACGGCAAAACAGACGAAGAGCAAACAGTTGCCTTTTCTGTAACCGATTTCCAGGTGAATATCGAGCTCGACGATGCCTCGGTGATTACTGAACTTAATTTTGCAAGCTCTGCTACCTGGCGCGAAATTCGGCAGATCTCAGTTACGCTGAGTGGTGAAGAGCAGAGGAGAGATAGGACACTTTCCGGGTCACTCACGGCAGATTATTTTCCTAGAAACGTATTATCCTATTAAAGGCCAAATGTTTGTTGAAAAGAATCATTCATCTTCCGGATTCGCATTGCTCACGGTGCTCTATCTTGTAGTAGTAATGGCTAGTCTGTTTTCAGCCTACTCCGTGCTGACTCGCACTGAGCTGGCGCTGGTTAAGACTACTAGAGACAGTGCTAGCGGTTTCAATGCAGCGGAAGCTGGACTGAACCTACGGGCAGAAGAGATTCGTAGCGTTTTTCTTGATTTTGATTTTCCAGAGGGCAGTTCACCAACAAGTGTTGGGGACTGCGATTCAGGAACTACCGGCAGTGGAGATTATGTATGTCGTGAGTATAACTTCGGCAATTCACATAGTGCTATGACCTTTATCGAAGAAGCTCCTGGCAATCCCGAGTACACAATTATTCCTCCTGGTGAGGCTTTTGCGGGGCTTAATGCGCAGGAGTATCGCTACACTGTTACTTCGGTTGGGCGGAATAACCAGGGTAGTAACGAGGCGATACTTGATCTCACTTTCAAAAGTAGACTTGTACCATTATTTCAGTTCGCAATCTTCTTCCATGAAGACCTGGAGTTCTTTAACGGTGCTACCATGACAGTCGATGGACCGGTACATACCAATGGAGATCTCTATCTAGCGCCTCAGGACGGTGGTGCCACAAACTACACCGGACAGATAACCCTTGCAGGGACTTTCTACCGAGGGCAGAAATCTCAGTCCGTCTGCACGGGATACACTGGCACTGCACGCGTCCAAGATCCAACCAACTACCTAACTCTTCCTGCATGTTCTGGCAGCCGGAGTGAGATAAGCGACGTTGATGACTGGAACCAGAATATTATCCTCGATGTTGACGAAGTTTCAGTGCCGTCGCCTGAAGATATGGATGCGTTTTCGGATGGAGAGTATTGGATGCGCGCGGATACTCGTATCGTTCTGCGCCTGGACGGTAGTGGTCAGCCAGACACCTCGAATTCATCCACGGGTGTAGAGGTTGTCGACACAGCTGGGAATAACGTCGCAGCAGCCACGAACGCCTTAGATAATGATTCGAACTGTTCAGGCGAGGTAGAGACCGACTCTGGGCCGGGTCTTTCGGTAGGAACTCAAGGCTCCGGTACGGGTGGGGATCAACTTCGGATGTATCGCGAGTATCAGTACGATTCTGTGACAAACAATTTTCAGCGAACTCTTGAGATTGACATGCAAGCCCTGCTCAACTGCATTCATCGTTATCCTGCGATCATGGATGGAAAACTCTTAAGCGACGAAACAGAGCAAGGCTTGGTTTTCCATTTTGCGATCGACGGACCGAATGCCGCGGATGCTCACAACAACTATGCAGTAAGGATTCGCAATGGTGCTGAACTACAGGCGAGTACTGGTGGTGCCGCCGAGGTTCGCGGACTTACTGTAGTAAGTGATCAGGGTTTAATCATCTGGGGAGATTACAATTCAACCGGATGGGAGCCAGCAGCATTGATGGCGGATACACTCTATCTTCTCTCAAACGATTGGGACGATGCAGATAGCTACGAGACGAACCTTTACAACCGTGATGGTGACGCGACGAGCGTTTACGCTGCCGTGTTAAGCGGTATTAAGCGAACCGGAGACGCAAACGGTGCGGCGGGTCAGGATCAGGGCTTGGATACGAATGGTGGTGGGGTGATTAACGTATTCCGTTTCAACGAATGGTTTCGTGTAGGCTCTTCCTCAATACCAAATTTCACCTACGTTGGTTCAATAGTAAGCCTAGGTGCGCCAAGACGCTCGCAGTCATCCTGGGGACCGTTTACGTACTACAGTGCTCCGAACCGTGTAT
>QIGM01000185.1 GCA_003230795.1 bacterium | reverse complement strand
AGTAATGCAGCGAATGCATCTGACGTTGGCGGGAACTCCATAGTTCACCGACCATGCGCCGATAACCAAATTCAGCAGCAGTCTTATCTTCGATAAGTTCCAAGGATTGTGATTTAGCCACGAGAAAAGCCCTTCAAGATTATGTAAGAGAGAAAGTAGTATAACAAATATGCATGATTCCAGTAAGGAACCCTCTTTTCTCAACACAGTATCAGTGCCGCAGGCTATCTGCACTAAAATAGTAGCTAACTACATCTCTATGAAAGTAAGCTCTTAAGAGCCCGTGGTTACGCACTATTAAGCTTTATCTTACTTCATTGGAAGAGAAATCGACTTGGTTTAAGATGAAAAAACATCGTGGATTTGGCTGCAGGAATGGCGATTTTAAGAGGACGAATGCAGCGGTTCTTTTTCAAGAACCGAGGATAAGAGTTTAGAGATGCCGGAGTCGGCCTGTTCGATTTTGACTGGGAAGATAACCGAGAACAGAGATCCCTGCTCTTCGGTACTGCTCACGAGAATCTTACCGCCCAGCATTTCAATCTGCTTTTTGGTAATATTCCGGCATAGCGTTTGGTGTAGCTATTTTCTAATTGGCGAAAAGGCTCGAAAATTTCTTCTAACCTATCTTCTGCGATACCCACTCCGGTGTCTGTTACATTTAAAAACACCGCAGATTCGCTTTGGTCATACCCTGCTTCTATTTCGACTCGTCCATGTTCTGTAAACTTAACGGCGTTAGAAACGAGATTGAGAGCGATTTGGCGCAGTAGGCACCAATCAGTGACGACCGTCGGCGTGCCCTCGTCGCAGTGTGAATGAATACTAACCGGTTTGTCCTTAACTAATGGTCTGCAAGTTTCGGCAATCCCCTCGACAAATCCATTTAACTCTCCCTGAGAACAACTCACCCGAAACTCACCCGACTCCATTTTACTGTGATCGAGGATATTGTTTATCATTTCAAGTAACTGCTGAGCGTTCTCCAGCATGCGATTTACCGCAGACTCCTGCTCTGGATTGAGCGCGCCATAGCCTTCGCTAGCAAGCAGTTCAGCAAATCCGATAAAGGAATAGATCGGTGTGCGCACCTCATGTGAGATATTGGCAACGAATTCAGATTTGAACTCTAAGGCAGAACCTAGTTGTTTCACAACTTCCTGCCTCTTCTCCACCTCATGAAGCAAGGCTTGATACTGTCCGGCATTATTCAACGCGAGCACCGCGCTAACCAAGACCAAGGAGGCGCGATCTGCTGATTCTTCGCTGATATCTCCGTGGAGCATCAGATACATATCCGCGTCGCTGTTGCCGGTAAATGGCATGAAATGAATCTTTTCACGGTCCGGCACACTGGGAGTCATCTTCTTAAAAGCTGGTTCGACCTGGGGCATACCATGCTGGGAGGAGAAAACTGACGAAGGCGAGGTTCTCGACTTCTTTAGTAAACGCTCCTCAAGGATATAAAATATGTCCTCTGTGGTGGGTGTTTTTTTAAGAACAAGCTCACCACTAGAGTCTGCCAGCATGATTGTTCGATTTCGAGAAACGACTGCGCAATACTCCACCCTGCATAGATCGCAAATAGCTGCCACTAAGGTTTCTAAGATCGTACTTCTGTCTAAGGTTCGAGATAGCTGAGCGCTTAACTCTCTCACTTGTTGAGTGGTTGAAAGCTGACGTTTGTAGGTGGCTTTTTCTGTTCTCTCCGAGCGAACGAGCTGGGTAAAGTAGCCATAGAACAATGCGATGACGAAAAAGAATGGGACACGTATCAGATACTCTGGGGAAAGAAAGACGTCTGAATCACTTAAGCTACTGACAACAAGTAAGTACACCACTGCGACAAGAGAGGCGCTCCACATAATCACGTACAGTGTCTCACCCACTGCTGCGATCATGATAACTAAGAAGTAAAGCAGATATAGGTCGCTTGTAACGTTTCCCGTAACCCAAAGACTGCTCGTGATTAGAAATAAATCGAGCACCACAAGTGAGCGGTCGAAGTAATTCGAACCAAACACCGACCGAGGGAGAGTGGCCAGCATGATGTTTGAACATATCAGTAGAAGAATAACAGCATGCGCGATGCGCTTCTGATCAGCGTCTCCTTCGGAAAGCAAGATCATCGCTGAGCAAACGATAATCAATACCCAGCGAAGCAATACTACGATTGCCTTCTTCGTTTCGCGTCCAGCTAAGAGAGTACGCTTCGGAGTTTGTCGAGGAAACATAAAACCTACCTATTCCCTACAGATATCGATAGGTTTGGGCAGAATGTTTAGCTCGCAGCGCGCGATTAGATAACGGCTCAAGTCAAAAAACTAAACCGAGATATTTCAGTAGCTTAGGATGTCACTCTAACTACTCAGGTAACAGCGTTACGCTTACTTTCGGCGAGAGGTCGTGTTTCGCCAGAAGAGACGCGATATCCGTTCTACCAACTGCCTTGATTCGCTGAAGCTCTTCTTTTAGCGGCACGTACTCCTGGCGGTAGATCCAATCTACCCCAATTGCCATTAGCCTCCGCATACTGCTCTCGCCTTGAAGCACAAGACGAGTGCCAAGTTTAGTTAATGCGCGTTCTAATTCCGCATCGGTGAAATCCTTCGCGGCTCTCATTACTCCAGCAAGTATCTCTCCCGCCTCCTCGATGCGTTCAGGAGTTGCGCTAACGTAGCCATACACCATGCCAGTGCCGTCAAGATCGTCAGTATCGATACTTGCGGCATCGGCGATGCCCTTATCGATTAACTTCCAGTAGGTATGCGATCCCGAAGAATCACCAAGAATACAAGTGAGCACCTCAGCCGCATAACGTTCATGATCTTTTGCCGCCGGACCCGAAGTAATCAAGCACTGATGCGCTCGCTGAATATCTTTCTTCCTGATGATGCGAGTCTTCTCTTTTGGCGTATGTGCCGGGGTATCTCTAGACGTTTCCACCGCAGGCCAGGATCCGCAATATTCCTCAGCGAGCGTGGTCAGTTCGTTCCAATCAAAATTACCCGAGACAGTCAGAACGATGTTTTTCGCGGTATATCTTTTATCGAAATAGGCACGCATCTGCTCAGACGTTAGGGCTGAAACGCTATCAATAGTGCCCAACACAGAGCTACCCGCAGGGTGTGAGTCGAAATACTCTTTTAGCGCGGCTTCGAACAATAGGAAGCTCGGTCTATCCTGATAGAGAGCGATCTCTTCGAGAATGACCTTCTTTTCCACATCGAACTCTTCTTGAGCTAGACTCGGGCGCATCATATCGCTGAGTAACTCAAGTGCGTTTTTAAAATACTCCGGTAACACCGCCATGTAGTAGACCGTGTTCTCCTCCGAAGTATAGGCATTGGCTTGAGCTCCGATTCCGCCCATTTCGTAGGTAATATCGAGCGCAGATCTCTTACTCGTTCCCTTGAACATCATATGCTCAAGAAAATGAGACACGCCTGAGATTTCGGAGTTTTCGTCTCTTGCGCCAGTACGAACGAAAAATCCCAGAGCCACACTAACCGCCGACTCGCGTTGTTCGCCGATAATGGTAAGTCCGTTCTTTAAAGTATGTTGGGAGAATTTCACGGCAATCGCCTTTTTTAGTTAGTATCGTCTATTCGGGAATGGATAAGGGCTTGGAGCCAAGGGTAACGAGAGAAATAGGAGAAATAGGATACTCTTCGGCGTATTTGCTGAGGTCAGACGAGGTCACCGCATCGATACCGTCCTTTATTTCATCAAGCGTTCTTAAGCGGCCTAAATTAAACCAATCGTTGACGATCCCGTTTACGCGAGACGAGCTAAGCTCGCTTTGCATCACTAAACGTGACTTTATATCCGCCTTTGCTCTCTGGAGCTCTTCGTCACTTGCTCCATCACTGAGTTTTCTGAGTTCTGTCAGCATTACCTGAAGAGTCTCTTCTGCGTTTTCTGGAGTAGTACCAGCGCTTGCAAACATCGCAGCTCTGTCACGCGCGGCTGAGTGAGAGGCGGAAACCCTGTAAACAAGTCCCCTCTTCTCTCTAACCTCGATAAACAGGCGTCCAGACATCCCTCCAGAAAGAACACCTGCGGCAATTTTTGCAGTGTAGTAGTGAGGATGATCGATACAAACGCTAGGAGTCGCGAGTGCGATTTGTACTTGGCTTGTATCCTTTTCGATATGGAAGGTTTTATCGACGTCCCCAAAGGCAGCAACTTCCTGACGTGTTGATTTCCCCTTCCATTTACCAAACAGGCTTTGAATCAGTTCAAGCATCGCGTCCCAATCATAGTTTCCGGCAAGCGCGATAATCGTTCCGTCCGCAACGAACTTAGTTTCGTAATACTCGCGCAAGGAGTCCGCTGTAACCTTCTGTAGTCCGTCCTCGGTTCCTAGCGAGGAACGTCCGAATGGCTCCGGGTAGTAAAGCTCGGCGAGGGCGGCCATGGCTTTGCTCGCAGGCTCGTCTTCTAAACCGCGCAAGTCCTGAAGGGCTAGTTGCCGCACACTCTCAAGCTCTTCAGCGGGGAGACTAGGTTCGAGAAGTACGGTTGCATAGAGTTCGAGCGCTTTTCCTAGGTTCTCCGCTAAGACAGCTCCCGAAAATGCTGAAACCTCAACCCCAGATGAGTTGCTGCGTTGAACGCCATACTCTTCGAATCTCTCTGAGAGCTCCTGCGTATTCCAAGGGCCTGCACCCTTATTGAACATATCAGCGAGTATATTCGCTGAACCCTGATACTCAGAGTCATCAGAAACAGCACCTAGGGGGACCAGAATGGAGAATGCCGCCGAAACAACGGAGGGCATAACCTCTCCAATTACCGTAATACCGTTATCAAGACGATGGATTTTGAAATTCTGCACTTGTCGCACTCAGTAGTGATATAGTCATCGGGAAAAAGACTTCCCGCCAGATGGCACTGTATCGGAAAGACTTTGATTGTAGAAAGCAAATTACTTTCTACAATCAAAGTGTTTCCGCTACACTCCACCTTGGCGGGAATTCCTTTTCCCGATGACTATCATTCCCGATTAATTAAATCACCGAATAAGGTCCTTTGAATCAAGCCCAATCAAATCAAGCAATGTGCCACTCCTGCGGAAAACCGCTGGTACTCGCCGCCGAGAAAGTAGCTCGAACTGAGGAGTGTGCGGAATGTCGTATAGACGTGAGAGTTTGCTTAAACTGTAAATTCCACGACACCTCCTCCTATAACGAATGCGGCGAACCTATGGCTGAACGCGTCGTGGATAAGGATCGCCGTAATTTCTGTGAGTACTTTTCTCTATTTAAAGGCGAAAGAGCCAGCACTGGCGAAGATGAGAAGCAAAGTGCCTTGGACAAGTTGAACGATTTATTTAAGTAGTCTTCGATAATCAAAGAAATAACTACTCAGCATTAAAGGGTAACAAAGAAATGGACTTACAGAGCCTCTTCCTTGAACTGACTAGTTTGCGCGGGAAAAGTGTAAAAGTATCTGCGGGTGGGATCCAAGGAACACTCGAGGGAATACTTGGTTACGTGTCCTTCGATAGCTTCCTGCTAGAAACAAGTGAAGGAAACAGAGTAATTCCCTTTGCGGAACTCTTCTCACTCGAAGAAAACCCATAAAGCCACGCACTATTTCTGACAAGTTGAACAGTAATAAGTGCTTCGACCTTGCTGAGACACGCGGGTTATTTCCCCACAGCCGCCTACACAATCTTCGTTTTCTCGATTATAGACTTTGAGAAACTCTTGATACGAGCCCAATTCTCCGTGGCTATCCTGGAAATCCGAAAACGTAGTTCCGCAGTTTTCAATCGCCGCGTTAAGTATACTTAAGGTACTCGCGTGCACCAATCCGATTTGTTTTGGGGAGAGTTTCGCTACTGAAAGAAACGGATTAACCCGAGCTGCGTAGAGAATTTCGCAGGCGTAAATATTACCTATACCGACCAGCTTATCTTGTCGTAAAAGCCAGACCTTCACGGCCTGTTGAGAGTTCGATAAAAGTTCACCAAAGCGCTCAGCGGTAAACTCTTTGGCGAAGGGATCAAGACCACGAGGCAGGAACGTTTCTCGAGTATCTGAGATTTTAATCGTTCCAAAGCGCCGAGTGTCAAAAAAACACAAACTACCACCTTCGAGTTGTAGCCTTGCACGACAATGCTCTTGCTTCAAAGAAGCCGCACGCAAGAACTCTGGCGCAGAAGTCGCCTTTGTTTTCTGCTCGGGTATCCAAATCAAGCGACCGCTCATTCGTAAATGAATCGCAATCGCCCCAAGAATGGCGCTATCTCTGGCGAAGGAAATTACGATCTGTTTTCCGAGCCGCTCTACTGCGACTATTCGAGCGCCGTCGATTGCAGATGTTTCCAGATCCTCAAATCTTGGATCCAATAACTCAATGGTTTTTATGCGCTTATTCCCAATATCAGGAGCGAGCTGACGCACTATTGTCTCGACTTCTGGTAGTTCGGGCACTGCGGGGACTCCCTAAGGAAGAAATTCATAAAAAAACGCTGAATTCCTCACTATAGCGGCATCTTAAAAGCATGAAAACCAAGGTCCTGGTCTTAGATTCTAACGCAGCAGTACAAGCGATTATCGCGTCGGCGCTCAGCCCCAGCGAAATTGAGGTCCATTTAAGTAGTGACGGCTCTTCAGCGCTCGAACAGATTCGAGAACTTTCGCCTCGAGCAGTTTTTATCGCTAACAGCGTTGAGAACTCTGACGCCTTAGCGCTCTGCAGGGTAATTAAGAAAGACTCAAAACTCGACGGCATCCTAGTTGTGATAATGTCTGC
>QIGM01000394.1 GCA_003230795.1 bacterium | reverse complement strand
GATAGTCATTTGTGCTCAGTAGTGCTTCGGGCGATTCCTTGTAGTCGATATCCGGACGACGTCTCCAACGTCGATGCCACCAAGGCCATTGTTCTGGGTACTGCTTGAGTAAAGCTTCCAGACGCGACCCGTATATTTCTAGAATTATCTCCAGGGCATTCGGGTCCTTGGCATCGTACTCGATTAGTTCGGTGACGACAACGTGCTGCATTCGGCTTTCCCTGTAAATAAAAGAGCTAAACAAGGGAATGTCACGTGCAATGGCAAGGGAGACGAGCACCCGAGGGTAGGCTGCGGGGATGCCGAAGAACTTAGCGAATTCATTATCGAGCTTTACATCTTGGTCGATTAGCGCTGCAACCACTTCCCCTTCAGTCATTGCACGCATGATGTTGCGCATCGCGGCGGGATCCTCGCGCCAAAGAGTTTTCACGCCGTACTCAGCGCGTAGCTCGCAGAGTAATCTTGCAAGCCAAGGGTAGTTTGGCATACGCCCGACCACGGAGAGCGTCATCCCCCTATAGGTCTCTAGCGCGGCGATTAGCTCAAAACAGCCAAGATGACCGCTCAGTGCGATGACGCCTTTCCTTTTTGCGATAGCCTCATTGAACTCAGCGTCGCCAATTGAGCGGAAGTTGGGAGTGGCATTAGCACGTTTCTCTTTGGGGATGCCTTGATCGAAGTAGCGGTCAATCATTAGTAACTCAGCGCCAGATTCACCAAAATGCCCATACATATCCTCAACCAGGGCGTGGTGGCTCTTCCCAACGTCTTGAGGCGCACCGCAGTCTTCTCTTGGATCTCCCCCGGGGAAGGCCACACTAAGCTGGGCGACTGCGATTCTCGTGTCACGCTTTAGCCGTGAGGCAAAGCGTTGCCCCAGCCAAGTTGCCAGTGCTAGCATTTGCCGTGGGGGAGAAGCCGGAGAAAATAGCGGAAAACTCTGAAAAGATTGGTAAGGACGATGGCTGCAAGGCCTTTTGGATTCTCTGTGTTGAAGTGCATCACGGCCTAGGCTAACTTATGTGCGAAATGAATGTAAGACCTCTATTTGTCGCACTGGTAGCTTCCAGGCGGGTAGTTTCCGGGCTGAAAGTTACCGTTATCATTGCTGCGTTATTTGCGGTCGCATTACTTGCTGCCTCCTGCACTGGTTCTAAAAACGGGGATGCGGAGACGAGAGAAGCCGGCACTAGGGCTCCAGAGTCCAAAGAAGAGAGAGTCGTCCCAGTACCAGAGTTTGAATTAGAGTCCCTCGCAGGCGGGAAGAAAAGCGATACCGATTACCGAGGGAAAGTGCTGTTGCTAAATTTCTGGGCAACCTGGTGCGCACCCTGTGTCGCTGAGATGCCGTCGCTTGAGAGATTACACGCCAGCTTCAAGGACAAGGGCCTAGAGGTGGTCGCGGTATCTGTCGACCCACCAGGATCCAAAGAGGAGCTGAAGGCTTTTGTGAAAAAGCATGGCCTGACATTTGAGATATTACTCGACCCCGAGATATCTCTACCGCCGATGTTTGGAGTTTCTGGCTTTCCTGAAACCTTTTTTGTGGGGCCTGACGGAATTCTCAAGCCATTCTACGATCCTAAAACCAAAAAAGAAGCTCTCAAAGTAGTTAGCGACAGACCATGGGATAGCCAAGTCTATCTTGAGGCGATTGGAGAGTTACTACAGCGTGAGCTAAATGATACCAACCCTTCTTGAAATTCCTCTACCATTTTCTCTTGGCTCATTGCCGATCCATAGCTTTGGCTTGTTGATGGTTCTCAGTTTTCTCTCTGCTTTGCAGCGGCTTCAGCTCTGTCTGGAAGAGGGTGAATTTGATCCTGCCCTTGCCGAACGCATGGTTACTTGGGCTGCTGTCGGCGGCATAGTGGGTGCTCGATTGTTCTACCTCCTTAGTTTCCCCACAGATTTTGCGAACGATCCGCTTGGGACTATCTTTGGTGGTGCGGGCTTTGTTTTCTATGGTGGCTTCCTTGGCGGGGTTTTCGCTGTTTGGTTACTGCTTAGAATTGAGAAGAAAGCTTTCTGGCAAATGAGTGATCTCGTGGCTCCTTGTCTTGCGATTGGCTACGGCGTTGGTCGACTAGGATGTCAGCTATCCGGAGACGGGGACTACGGTGGGCCAAGCGATCTGCCTTGGGCCATGAGTTATTATCTCGGTGTTATTCCGACACTGCCGGACGTTTTGGTCCATCCTGCGCCTTTGTATGAAAGTTTGATGGCGTTTGCTACGGCCTATATTTTGTTGCGAGTACGGCGAAGTGAAAAGCTGCAGGGCTTTGGCCGAGTGTTTGGGCTTTATTTATTGCTGTCTGCGGCAGCTCGTTTCCTCATTGAGTTCGTTAGAATTGAGCCACATGTCTTTGGCCCGCTTACTCAGGCTCAGGGGATTGCTATTGCATTAGCTGCCGTTGGCTTGGCAATTCTGTATTTCAATCGGCGGTTTGCAGAAAAGTAGTCTCCAGAAAAAGGGATAATTGGGAACTGATACTGAAAGCTCTAAGGTCCCGAAGAACACTAAAATCGGTGTAGCCGCGTCTCGTTTCCTAGACGGAGATGTTTACTTTGATATGGTTATCGAGCCTTGTCCATATGACAAAGACTGAGGCCGGGATTGTTTATTAGCTATTGTCTTTTTAACGCTTCCAGGTCGATTAGATCAACTGGTCTACCGGCGTGCTCCTTTAAGAGAATCAGGTGATTCTTTGAGACTATCTTAATAGGAATGCCATCAAATACTTCGGTTATTGAGTCGCGCAAGATATCGGCAAAGCTAATTCCTTTTACAGAAGTTATAAGATCAATTCGCCAAGGGGGTTTGCCGATTTTAAAGAAATTGCCCTCTTCCGTAAAAATATTTTTATTAATTTGCGCCCTAGGGACACCGAATTCTTCTAACGCTGATACTACTTGCTCAGCACTCGATTCTGAAGCTTCGATTAGGAAGTCAATGTCTTTCGTGTATCTGGGCTGAGTGTAGTGTATGACGGCATATCCACCTATTAGCACAAAGCGGACTTTATGCTTTCCAAGTAATTCTACGAAGTCTCGGATATCTTGATTTTGAAACAAAAGCTTTCCAATTAATAGCTTTATTCAAAGGGCGGAAGTTTTCCTGAGCTGATTTTAAAACGGTCGATATGCGGTGGTGTTTCCAAATCCCTGCTTGATCCTAAACTGTCGGCAAATAGAGCCATCTGATATGCCGTATTTACACGTTCTTCAAAAGATACTTTTTGCCAGAATTCTATGTCCCAACTGCCGTCATCGTTACTTAGTGCTCCCTGCGATATAAAAAGATCGTCTCTCATTCAACTATTATAGCATAAAAGGTAAGCGCTCCGCGACTGGCGTTGTTGAGATGATCGAAATCTCAACAAAATAGCAGCGCTTTATGTCGCCGTTGTAGGGCTTCCCCCTACTGGCTACAGCTTAGCGTTGCTCTTGTTGCTACACCGTTGATAGTAGTGTCGCCGGTTACTTCTAGAGACGTGAGTGAAGATTCCGCTACTACGGCGGTTCCTTCTACGTTTGCTAGGACGAAGCCGGGGGTTACTGAGATACTGCCGGAGGCAGTAGTAGAGCCCTCTGTTTCAGCGAAGTTGATTGAGGATTCGAAGCTTACCAAGTTCTCGTCGTCGTCGCAGACTTCGTCAATCTCGCAAGGGTTTGCTGAGACTGGGGCGATGAGGGAGATGGCGACGTCGTTATTGCCAACTTGTCTTGTTAGTACGCTGACGTTGCTGAGAAGCACTTGGCGCGAGGGGACACCCGTAGTTGAACCTTCTGACTCCGTGGGATCGGTGAGCAGTTCAAGGCTGCAGGTGTCAACACTGTTGTCTTGTGCGAGCACGGTAAGATACGGGGAGATTGCAGTTGTTCCGGCACGGTCTGCTGCGGAGAGACGAAAGGCAGCGGGTAAGCCGTCACTTACGTTTTCAACACCGAGTAAACTAGCGTCTACAAATACCGATGCGGGAAATCCTAGGAAGTCTTTTACTTTCTCTGGGATTTGCGCGCCGTTTCGGAGGATCCACAAGGTTGTGCGAATGTCGTCCGGCTCAGTTTGGTCGTCAGCGCAGTTCCACTGAATGAAAAATCCGCTTTGCGCAGAACGTGGAACATCGAGTTGGCAGCGCGGGGGCAAATAGTCACCTTCTTTGCGCATGCTTTCGGATGAACCACCAAAATCTCGAGTATCAGCGTAGGACAACTGTGGGCTTAGAAGTCCTGAAGCGAGAATAAGCGAAAAGATTCTAAGGCAACGTGTGGTTTTTCTTTCGATCATTTGTTGAGTCCTAAATGTTTGCCGTTTGTTTGAGATTAAATCTAAGTATATCAGCAAATTCTTACGTAGTGCTGTCCGCAGGAGGTGTGGGTACATTAAAATTCGGAATACTTAAGAAATCTATTCCGTCGCTGCCCATTAATAGCTCCAAGCCGTCAGAGAATCCGTCTCCGTCTGAGTCTCGCTGAGTTGTGTCTGTTCCACCAAGCGCTTCAATATCATCGGAGAGTCCGTCACCGTCTGCATCACGTGGAGCGGGTAGTAATCTATCCACACCGTCGGGAGCAGGCGGAGCAACTCGCTCTGGTCTATCAGATGCATCAAAAGGGTCAGAGTTTGCGACTAGTTCTAGGCCATCCTGATAGCCGTCATCATCAATATCTGGGTCCTCAGGGTCGAGGCCATTTTCTCGTTCGAAAGAATCGCCTAAGCCGTCGAGGTCTCTGTCTGGGTCGCTACGAACGGCATCTTCTGTTTCAAGAAATCTTGAGCGGCTAAAGGGGGAAGGGCTTGCGGAACCGTTCAGTGGGTCCCCACCGTTTCCGACGAATTCCAGTCCGTCGTCGTAACCGTCCTGGTCAGAATCAGACTCTAGGGTTTCACCAGAAAATGATGCCTCAACTTCGTTACTAAGTCCGTCGGCGTCGTCATCGTCGGGAGAGTCGCTGTTATCTACTCCGCCGTCTTCATTACCAGTGCCGTCAGTGTTGGAACTCGTGCCGATGAAATAATCATCCGTTAAGTAGTCGCTGCAGGCTAGACTTGGTATGAGCAAAGCGAGCAAGACTGCTAGGGTGCAAATTGAACGAGCCCTTGCTGCTGAACGAGCCTTTGCTGCTGAACGAGCCTTTGCTGCTGCTAAAAATGGTTTAACTTGAGAATAAGTTTGGGGCATGTGTTTAAGCCTGGGTTCTCACATCGTAATTAGCGGTAATTTTATCCCGCGTTGAGACGTGCAGCAATAATAAAATCGCTCGGAAAGTGTATGAATTAGATATCCCGACTAAATAAGATGTCAATTGGGCTTTAAAGTTAGAGAATGAAAGCATCTGGAACACATTTACTGGCCGAATTCGATAACTGCGAATCTCGCCTACTGGGTGACGTCGAGCAGCTCAGCTCCGTTTTGGAGCGAAGTATAGCGGGTGCTGGCTTGAGCCTTGTGAGTTCCCACTCCCATCTCTACGAGCCGGTAGGTATTACTCTCGTATGTATCATTTCCGAATCTCATGTGGTGCTCCATACTTTTCCGGAAGCTCAGCACGTTAGTGTCGATATTTTTACCTGCGCAGGTGCCTCAGAAAAGACGGCAGCCTTACTCTCCTTGCTTGAGCGGGAGTTAACGGCTGATAGAAAACGAACAATCGAAGTCCAGCGAGGAGAGCTCCTCGAAGTAAAAGAAGCGAATACCGTTTCGCTCTGCCAACACGACGGCATGTCTATTTCGATTCCTTTTGAAAAGAAAATCTATTCCGGTCGAAGCGAGTACCAACAAATTGAAGTTCTTCGCTCTGCGCACTTTGGTAAGATGCTCGTGGTCGATAACTCCTTGTCGTTCTATGAGACTGATTCAGAGCGATACCGACAAGAGATATGCAAACCCTTTCGCGGCTCAGCTATTGACTCTCTTCTTCTTGTCGGATGCGCCACGCTAAAGCTCTCTTCTTTTCTCGACACGATTGGGGCGAAAGAGCTAAGTTTTTGGGAACAAGATCCAGAGGTTTTCTCGGTGATACGCGAGTTCTTTCCCACGTTGCACCAAGAGCTAACGGCTGATGGTGCTCGAAGCTATCAAGAGCAAGTCGTGTCCGATAAATCGAGTGTGGAACTCCAGCATGATGCGGCTATTATTGATATCAGCTTACATCCAGCGGCATTCACCTGCGAGAATAGGGAAGTATACCTCAGAGACTTGCTCGCAAGTATCTCCGCCTCAGTGAAACCCGGAGGCCGCATTTGTATTCGATGCGGCAGTGCTTACGCGAGTGAAACAGTGGAGCTTTTACGTCGAATACTTGATAGTAGCTTTAGTGATGTTTCTTTTTGGTCTGCGCAAGTGCCGGTTAGTGCTGGAGACACCGTGTTTGCCTCCGCGGTAGTCGAAAAATCCTGGGAGAAGTAATGCAAGGACAAGAATTTAGGCCTGACCCCTTATTCGCACAAGAAAAGCCCTCCGCGATTGGCTACTTCTTCGCTCTGATACTGTTTGTTGTCGGAAACTATTATTTCGTCGATGAACTGCTCACGTCCGCAGATAATATTTCCTTTGGATCCACTCTCGTCGTTGAGGCACCGGGTGAGACGGTCGTGACCGCTAAGGAGAGGGCTAGTTTTACTATTTGGAACGAAGTGCGTTCGCCGTATTATGGGAAGAATTATTCGGCAAGCGTAGAGCTTCCAGACGATATTCAGATCTCTGGCATGCATTCTGAAACGAAAGAGCCGATAGAGTTTAAGAAAGGGGGTTCGGCTGTAGTTAGGGTCGGTAGTGATTCCGAGCGTTATTCAGTAGGAAGCTTCCAAGTAGAAGAAGCCGGGGAATATGTCGTCAAAATCGAGGGGAATTTCCCGCCACGAATATTTACCATTCGACAGTCTTTCTTTGCGACAATATTTAACGCCCTTCGATTGAATATCGCATGGCTTGCAATAGCCTGGTTTGTCGCTCCTATTATTTGGATATTCGCTTGGAGTGCGCGCTCGCGTTTCCAGGAACCTCAGGGTGTTTCTGGTATGGGTGTTTCTGGAATGGGAACATCGACTACGCCTGGCTCAGTTTTTAACAAATCAGCAAGCAGTCGAGATTTTGATAATTCTCCTCATAACGAAAAGTTTGAGAGTGCTTCTGACAAAAAGGAACATGGTTCGAGAGCGCCTAGGCCTGAGCCGGTTAAACACAAACC
>QIGM01000524.1 GCA_003230795.1 bacterium | reverse complement strand
GCATCGGTCGTATCCGGTGTCACGCAGGAAAGATACCAGGAGTCTGATAGTAATCGTTCCACCAGCTCCGTCTTTTCTCGATCTTGAGCAAAAACAAAAGGCGCAGGAAGCAGAAGCAACAAATGCCCTTTAGTAGCAGTGGCGATTCTTCTTCTCTCTGCAGCCGGGCGCTCCAAATAGCCGACAATAAAGCCAAGCGCTTGATTAATAACAAGCGTACTCACCGCGCCAAGTCGATACGCCTTGGAGACCTTGCCGCTTCCCGCTCCATAGGCTGAGATTAACCGATAAAACCGATATAAACCGCTAAAGCCTAGGGCCGCAGAACAGAGCAAGACTAAGTTGCTGTTTGTTGCAAACCCAAGCCAGAAAACAAGCTCCGCCAGTAGTAATTCGAGCATAGGAGGCCAGATACGCCCCAACAGTTCGAGGTAGTAACCCCAAACAATAATTCCTCCCTCCGCATCGCCTCTCGCGTAGCCTCGGATAGTCCGCGCGAGCGAAAAATAGCTTACGGGCATGCGCCACATGCTAAGCGCATCGGGGCAGAAGGCAACTTTTTTTACCACCGTCTTTAGGTAGAAATCGAAAAGACTATCTTCACCTGCCTTGGTTAGGTGTTCCGGATATCCGCCAACAGAAAAAAATGGGGCCCGTCGAACTGCAAGCGATCTCGCTGAAGGCAAAAATGTCTCTGGCTGAATGGCGGCAATATTCGGAACGATAAACTCCGCGAGGGCCTTTTGAAATTGAGTCTTACAAATCGCTCGATACCATCCCATCGAAACTTCAGTCTCAGGGTCAAAGTAGAACGGCTGAAGAAGTAGTTCAGCCCAATCCTTCGCCAGATCGACACCAGCGTCCGTGAAGAGAAATATCTCCTCGGTAGCTTCTCTGGCAGCAAGGTTCCTCCCTCGCGCAATTGACACGTCTCCTGCCTTTAATAACTGAAGCTCCCAGGATCGTTCTGAATGAGTTTGCTCCCACTTCTCAATCAGCGAAACGGTTCCGTCACTAGAACCACCATCACAAAGCACCACCTGGCTCGGGGCTGCGGTCTGGAGGAGAATGGAGTCAAGGAGTTCAGTAATGCTCTCGGCTTCATTCCTTAGGGTGATAAGAAGCGAATACTTAGGAAGTGACTCAGGCTCTGCCGTACGGTCCCCGGCAAATAGGTTTTTTTCAAAGCGCTTTCTGTTCTCCTTGCTCTTGGCAAATACGGTCGTTTCCGAGATAGGTATGCTCACCCTTGCCCGAGCTCGCGCTAGAAGGAGTCGATTATCGAGCTTCTGACGCTGGCTGGCTGGCAGCACCTTACCCAGGACGTCGACCAAAAGCTCCGCCACGCCTAGCATGAGAGGTCTCCGATATATTGAAAGGGGCTCATAGTAAAAGCTCGGCAAGGAGGAGCAATTGTGGGCCTGATAGAGACGGTTAAACTCAGACATTTCTCTGTAGTTTCAAGCCCGTAGCTTTTGACAAGCGCCCGATCGATGCTTATATGAAAATAGTAAGACTGAAACAATAGGAAATCCGTGTCTGTAACATTCCAAGATTACTACGAGACCCTCGGTGTCGCCCGTTCTTCCTCCCCAGAGGAGATTACGAAGGCCTATAGGTCACTGGCAAGAAAGTATCACCCTGATCTCAACAAAGAACCAGAGGCTGAGGACAAGTTTAAGCAACTTAACGAGGCGCATGAGGTCCTTAAGGACGAGGAGAATCGAAAAAAATATGATGCTCTCGGCCAGAACTGGAAGAACGGACAAAACTTCAGCCCTCCCCCGGGATGGGATGATATTTTCGCTCAGTTTGGCGGAGCACAAGGCCAAGGGCCTAGAGTAAGACCCGGAGCCCGCGGTGCGGGCGCAGGGCAGAATGGTGGGGCCGGATTTAGTGATTTTTTTAATTCGATTTTTGGGGACTCAGGTGGTGCCGCACGGGGAGGTTTTGGTGGAGGCATGGGAGCACGCCCGCAAGCTGGCCCCTCACATGAAGCAGAACTTACAGTCACCCTACGCGATGTATACAAAAGAGAAACGAAAACAATTTCTTTTGAAGTAAATGAACAAACCGAAAGCGGAGTTCCAGAACGTAAAGTAAAGAGCTATCAAGTGAAGATTCCTGCAGGCATTACCGACGGCAAGGTAATTCGTCTCGCTGGACAAGGCGGTCAAGGAATGGCTGGTGGCGCAGCAGGTGATCTCTTACTTAAAATTCGTTTTGCAAAAGATTTAAAATTCCGAGCAGAGGGTCAACGTCTCTTTAGTACGCTTAGAATTTCTCCTTCAGAAGCCGCACTTGGCGCGAAGGTGAGAGTTCCGACACTCGACGGGGCGGTCACAATGAACATTCCTCCGGGCACTCCCAGCGGAAAACAGCTTCGCGTGAAGGGGAAAGGCTTACCGAAGAAGAATGGAACACATGACAATCTTATCGTTGAAACATCAATAGTAGTGCCCACAAAACTATCCGAGCAAGAACAGAAGGCGTACGAGCTGCTCCAAGAAGTTTCAGATTTTAGGCCGAGGGAGGAATAGATATGGACATGTCAAAGCTTACGCAAAAATGCCAAGAGGCATTCTCAGAAGCGCAGTCCATAAGTGTGCGCCTGAGCAACCAGGAAGTTGACGGCGAACATCTGTTGCTTGCACTACTGGAGCAAGATCAAGGTCTCTTCCCTCGCCTACTAACAAAGATGGACGTCGAAGAGAAAGAGTTCCTCGCGAAAGTAGAAGAAGAGCTCGCACGCCGACCAAAGGTTACTGGCTCTGGCACTGAAGCTGGAAAGATCTATATTACTCAGCGCCTGCAAAAACTCTTAACGAGCGCGGAATCAGAAGCGAAACGACTAAAGGACGAGTACATCTCGGTCGAGCACCTCATTATCGCACTCATCTCCGAAGGCTCGAAGACTCCAGCCGGAAAGATATTCCGTGAATACGGCATCAATCGCGACCGCTTCCTCAGCGCCCTAATGGAAGTCAGAGGCAATCAACGAGTGCAAGGCTCAAATCCCGAAGCGACCTATGACGCACTCGGTAAGTATGGACTAGATTTAGTCGAAGAGGCACGGAGTAACAAACTCGACCCTGTTATCGGACGTGACGCTGAAATCCGTCGTACCATTCGCATACTTTCGCGAAAAACAAAGAACAACCCTGTGCTAATTGGCGAACCTGGCGTTGGTAAAACAGCAATAGTAGAAGGACTCGCACAGAGAATCGTTCGTGGCGATGTTCCCGAAGGACTGAAAGACAAAACTGTTTTCTCACTCGACATGGGTGCACTAGTTGCTGGTGCAAAATTTCGCGGCGAATTTGAAGAGCGGCTTAAAGCAGTACTAAAAGAAGTAAAAGAAGCAGAAGGCAGAATTCTTCTCTTCATCGACGAACTCCACACAATCGTTGGTGCGGGAAAAGTAGAAGGTGCGATGGATGCTGGCAATCTGCTAAAGCCAATGCTCGCTCGTGGCGAACTACACTGCATCGGCGCAACAACGCTTGATGAGTATAGAACTTATATCGAGAAAGACGCCGCCCTTGAACGAAGATTTCAACCAGTGCTTGTCGACCAACCCAGCGTTGAAGACACGATTTCAATTCTCCGCGGCCTACGAGAACGCTTTGAGGTTCACCACGGGGTCAAGATTCAAGACAATTCGCTTGTCTCCGCTGCCACCTTATCGCATCGCTACATCACTGACCGTTTTCTACCAGACAAGGCAATCGATCTCGTAGACGAAGCCTGCGCCATGATTCGCACCGAAATCGACTCACTCCCTGCCGAATTGGATGAAGTTACCCGTCGCGTTATGCAGCTAGAGATTGAAGAAGCCGCGCTCAAAAAAGAAAAAGACTCGGCAAGCAAGGAGCGCCTCAGCATTCTTCGCAAGGACTTAGCTGAGCTTGGTGCTAAATCAGATACCATGCGCGCGCAGTGGGAAAACGAAAAGTCGGCGATTCAAAAGGTCCAGGTTCTGCGCGAAGAAATTGAGCAGCTCAAGCGAGATGCCGAAAAGGCTGAACTCGACTACAACCTCGACAAAGTGGCAGAGCTTCGCCACGGCAAACTCCCTACCTTAGAAAAAGAACTAAAAGAGCAAGAGAAGGTTCTCTCTGATGGGCATTCCGAAATGCGTCTGCTACGTGAGGAGGTAACTGAAGATGAAATCGCTGAGATTGTTGCACTTTGGACAGGCATCCCCGTCACTCGACTTGTTGAAGGCGAGCGAGAGAAATTATTGAAACTCGACTCCGTGTTGCATGAACGTGTGATCGGACAAGAGGAAGCTGTCTCGCTCGTTGCAGATGCGGTGATTCGCGCTCGTGCCGGTATTAAAGACCCAAAACGTCCTATCGGCTCTTTCATATTTCTTGGGCCTACTGGTGTTGGAAAAACGGAGCTTGCACGAACTCTCGCAGCAACCCTCTTTGACACCGAAGAGAACATGGTTCGAATCGACATGAGTGAGTATATGGAGAAACACTCGGTCTCTCGCCTTGTGGGAGCTCCTCCGGGATACGTCGGATACGAAGAAGGCGGACAGCTAACCGAAGCCATACGGCGTAAGCCTTACTCGGTTGTGCTCTTTGATGAAATCGAAAAAGCGCATCCCGATGTATTCAACATTCTGCTTCAAGTTCTTGACGACGGCCACATTACCGACTCTCAAGGCCGCACCGTAAATTTCAAAAATACGGTTGTAATTATGACGTCTAATATCGGCTCACCTCACCTACTCGAAGGGCTTACTGATGATGGAGAAATTAGGGATGCTACCCGAGAGAAAGTCATGCTCGAACTTCGTCAAGGCTTTCGCCCCGAGTTTCTGAATCGTGTCGATGATATTGTGCTGTTTAAGCCGCTCAGTAAGCCAGAGATAGAAAAAATCGTTTCTCTTCTCATCAAAGAGCTCGCCGCGAGACTCGAAGAACAACGAATTTCTCTCACTCTGAGTGAGAAAGCGATAGAATTTATCGCCGACGCCGGCTTCGACCCGGCCTACGGAGCCCGTCCCTTGAAACGCTATATCCAAAGAACCTTGGAGACTAAAATCGGTCGGGCGATAATCGCTGGAGAGCTTGCAGATGAGAGTTCAGTTCTCGTCGATGTAGAGGACGGCGCGCTTGTCGTAATGACGAAGCAAGACCCTAAACCCATGCTCTCAGTCGCCTAACGACCTAGCGCCGTAGAAGGTCAGCTTAGTCTCTCTTCAAATACAACGCGAGCTTCCTGTAGTTGCTCAATGGGAACACTTGGCGCTCCCAGCCTTCTGGAGACCATTTTTCAAAAGACGAGGTGATTATGATCGAATTCGTCTCCTCAAACCGATCCAGATCGGAGGTTTCAAGATATCGAATGTTCGCTTTTCTATCCCGAAGGTAAAAAGGGATCGGCCAATACCCCTTAGTAGCGATCAGAGCACGCGCACTCGGGTGCTCTTCCCAATAGCTATTTGCTGCTGCGACTAAATCCAGCGCTTCTGCCTCGGTATGAACGTAAGAGAACGGATTGCCGTTACCGAATGGAAGGCTACCCGCTACCTCTATCGCCTGCGTCGGGATTGGAAGGCTTCGGTAATTCAACGGAAGCGCTGCGTAGAGGCTTGAGGCAGAAAAAACTGTCAGTATCACTAGAGGCAGCTTCTTTGTAATTCCAATCGACTGAGCAGCAACCTCAAGCACGGCCACGACAAACAACAAAGCAGGTAGAGTGATATTGCAGACTAGCCAGGGCGTTTTGTAGGGAATGAAAGAATAGATAAGGAAACTGACTAGGGTCCAAACACCGAAAAATACTGCAAGACGCTTATAATCCCATAAGCCCTCAGACCTCGCGGCGCCTAGCACTAGGACCGTTCCCAAAATCAGCGCCGCAAAAACAAAGCTCCAAACCAACGTCCATTCTCCCTGAAGCAAGACGTCAAAAAAGTAGTATCCGAAGGCTTTATGATGCCCCACGTCAGAAGTGCTGCGCCCGATCCATTGCGGTACTGCCGCGAGCAGCTCGTAGATGCCGTCTGCCCAACGAAAGGCGGCTGAGTAGACGTAAACAATGATACTAAGCGCGCCAAATAGCCCGAGACAAAAAAGACGCCAGCGCCTGAACAGCCAAGCAACTGCAAGCCGAAAGCGTTTCGGATCAGCAACTAGAAGGGCCAATAGTACGGAGAATCCAGTAATAACAAAAGTCTCTTTCACACATACAAGCATCGCCGCTGAAAAAGCGGCTCCAAAAAGAGACTCCCCTTCAGGCTCGCGCAAAAATGCATAAGTGAAATAGGCAAAA
>QIGM01000528.1 GCA_003230795.1 bacterium | reverse complement strand
CTTAAACACCAAGGGTAGAGACAGCTGCTCACACATCCCGACAAGGGCTTCGGCAGTACGCATGATGTGGTCTCTGGACTCAATCACACAAGGACCGCATAGAATCGCAAGTGGCGAAGATGCGCCAATTGAAAGTGTCGGAGAAATCTCTACATCAACGGCCATGGGCTTTCCCTAAAGTAAAAGTAAAAAAGAAAGATCTATCACGGATTACCGTAGGCAGGAAACAAAGCATGAACGAGGTGCGAGAATGCTCGCCCCCCCCATACGTCAAATTAGATTATAGTCAAATTAGATTAGTCAAATTAGGTTAATTGACGTGCTCGCGCGGCTTGGCATTCTTCCCACCTGCGTCGCGCGGCGCTGCAGCCTGGGTCTCGCCATTACTACCATCTGCCCCGCTATCATCTACCTGGACCTCTATCTGAGACTTCAATCCCTGCTTTCGGTCTCGGTGTGCAAGCGATGCCTTAATAAAGCTCACAAAAAGAGCGTGTGGCTTAAGCGGAGAGGACTGGAATTCGGGATGAAACTGCACTCCGACAAACCAAGGATGGTTCGGCACTTCAATTATCTCTACCAGCTCTCCATCAGGAGAGACGCCAGACATCAGCATGCCTTCACTTTCGAACTTCTCACGGTAGGCGTTGTTGACTTCCCATCTGTGACGATGTCTTTCTGAAATCGATTTTTCAGATCCGTAAATTTTGTGGGCACGAGTTCCTTCTCGAAGGACGCATGGGTATGCGCCCAAACGCATAGTCCCGCCCTTCTCTGAAACGTTTTTCTGCTCCTCCATCAAATGGATCACCATATCTGGAGTATTCGGATCGAACTCGCCGCTGGCGGCTTTGGGAATACCAACTTTGTTTCTTGCGAACTCAACAACTGCCATTTGCAGGCCAAGGCAAATTCCAAAAAATGGAATTTTGTTCTCCCGAACGTAACGCACGGCCTCGACCTTTCCTTCCCCACCACGCTTTCCGAAACCACCGGGAACCAATACGGCATCAGCGTTCTTCAGCTCATCCGGAATTCCTGTCTTCTCGATTTCTTCGGAGTCGATATAAGTAATATCCACCCCACACTTATTGGCAACACCGCCGTGTACCAGGGCCTCATTGAGAGATTTATACGATTCAGTGAGCTCAACATATTTGCCCACCATCGCGACTCGCACTTTTCCACTCACGGGCGACTTCACTACAGTAGAAACTCTACGCCATGGCTCGAGATTCGGCGCTCCCGTCCAAATGTTTAGACGCTCTACAATACGAGCATCGAGCCCCTCTTCGTGCAGCACGAGCGGTAGGTCATAGATATTGTCCACATCTTGAGCAGTGATCACACAATCACTATCGACGTTACAAAATAATGCGATCTTATCCTTGGCCTTTTGATCCACTGGCCGTTCAGAACGCAAGATAATGATATCAGGCTGGATTCCGACATTTGTAAGCTCACGCACGCTGTGCTGAGTTGGCTTGGTTTTAAGCTCTCCAGCCGCACCAAGATAAGGAACCAGGGTTAGATGAATATAGAGCACATTCTCACGCCCAACCGCGGTTCGAAACTGACGAATAGCCTCTAAGAAAGGAAGACCCTCAATATCGCCGACCGTCCCGCCGATCTCACCGATACAAATATCGTATCCTTCACCGACTTGAGTAATACGGCGCTTAATTTCGTCGGTCACATGAGGAATCACCTGCACGGTTCCGCCAAGGTAGTCACCTCGTCGCTCGTTCTTAATGACGCTGTCATAGACTTGGCCAGCGGTGAAGTTGTTCACACGCTGCATCGTGGTCGAAAGGAATCGTTCGTAATGCCCAAGGTCCAGATCAGTCTCCGCACCATCGTTTGTGACGAATACTTCACCATGCTGAAATGGGCTCATCGTCCCAGGATCAACATTCAAATACGGGTCAACCTTGCAGACGTTAACATTAAGTCCGCGACTCTCAAGCATCGCACCAAGTGAGGCACAAGTAAGACCCTTCCCCAGAGAAGACACGACTCCCCCAGTAACGAATATGTATTTGGTAGGTCTAGCCCGCATCATCTTGGCAACATCTCAAATATTCTGCTCCCGACTCCCAATATCCAATATACTGAGTCCGAGGATGCTAATAACTACGCGATTTTAATTCTAGTTTTTGACGGAAATGCAGTCTGAAATCTAGCGTCTCAGGACATCAATTCGGCCAATGTCCCACAGTACTGACCTTTTTGACCAGAGTGGAATTTCTTCTTAATTAAAAGAAAATAAGCCGTTGATTCCCCTCATTTTTACCATCTTAGCCTCGGCCAAAAACTCAGCAAAAAACTGAAAGATCTTGAGCAATTCTATATAATAATTATGCATGTTTAGCAAGAGAGTGTCCCTGTAAGCCGCTTTTAGGCCCTTACGACGCTACGGAGGGGACAGTTCCTCTCCAACGATTTACTCAGCATTCCGCGAAGCAGAAAGGAAAACGCTCCCCTATTATTTAAATAGAGGAGCGCTCAGAGGCGTCGTTCACATCAACCCTAATCCCGTTGAAAGACGCTAGGCTTCTTTCAGATCGGCCAGACGAAGTTCCGTTTGCTGATAAGTGCGAAACGGAAGCGTAAACTGTTGGAAGCGAGTGTCTTCCCATGTTTGTCCACCATCCTTGGTCATTCGAAGTCTCGCCTGACCTTCTGGTGGTCCAATCGTCAGCTTCTCCGATTCAAAAACCGTCACGACTTTACCCAATAACGTAATACCGCGTTCGACAAAGTTTACCGCTGCTCCCACTGTGAAAGTTCTAGCTACTTCAGCTTGGTCGACTTTCTCAGTTACGTCAGTGTCACTCATCTCAAAGTCTCCTAAAAAAGAGGATGTTCAACCTTCGTTACGACCTTTTTAAGCTAGCATAAGAGGTGGATTGGGACTAAGCTGCGCCTTAAGTTATCGAAACTGCTTGGCATTAGCAGTTTCCCCTGACCGTGGCAGTAACTCCCTGACTAAGAATGACGCTGCTGATACACCCGCTTACGCCGTGTCGATCCAGAAAGACGCGTATAAAGCTGACCTCTAAACACCATCAAAAAGTAAAGCAGCGTTACCATGACAAGCAACAAAGGCAGGCTCAGCAAGACATTCAGCACCCCACCAAAACTCAAGAAGACACTAGAAATAATATGCAAGGGGTCACTAGTGAAATAACCCAGCATCAAAGAAACTGCCATGTCACTCGGCATAAACAGAAAAATCGGCAAAAGAAAAACGACCACCGGAAAGAACCATTCGACAAAGTTCTCACGGATAAACTCAAAGCTAGTGGCGAACATTTCCGTCATCGTTGAGGGACGATGATAAATTACTTCAGGAATTGGATTGAAAAGCACGGTAACAAAAAGCCCCACGCAGGTACGTAACCAATACTTCTCCGGAGTTCCAAAAAGACTGGAGCTGAGAATCTGAATAATAAACAAGGCGAAAAGCGCGCTCAATGTTGGTGAGAACAATTCAAAGGCTCTCGATTTCGCTTCCTCGAAATACAGCACATCCCCTTCTACTGCGCCCGATACTGTCATCAAATAATGACCGAGCAACACTGCAAAAAAGAGCCCTAGTATGAAGCTACCGGCTAAGGAACCGAACATCATACTAAGCGGTATCAGTAGCCCAATGAGCACTAGATAGAGGAGATGAACGAGAATCATTCGCCAATTGCGAGACACACCGCGAAAGGCGTCGAGTAGACTCTCTTGATAGATCTTTAGGGTAGCTTGAATCAGCAGAGAGAAATCACTCTTCACCCGAAGACTCCTTCTCTGGTTCTTTTCCTGGCTCTGGCTTCGCACGCCTCGTCCGCCCACGGTTTCGCGGTCTCGCCTTAGAGACTGGCTTGCGCTTTTTCGCTTGGATCTTCTCAGCTAGTGTTTGCACCACTGCCTGAGGATGGCCCTCTGGTTCGGTAAGCTGCAGTAGCAAGAGCAAATCCGCTGCGTAAGAACGCCGACTAATATCAGCTACAACTTTATCTTCTGCTCCAGTCAGCAATAAGAATCTCGCATATAGCAATTGCTCCATGCGCTCCTTATCCTTCCTCGAAATCGTTAAGCCCTCAAATACCAGAGCAATAAGATTGCCAAGTCGACTACTAGCCGAACGAGTGCGACTTGAGCGTTTTACTTTCTCCACTCTAGTTGAAAGCTTCGCAAGGGAGCGTTCTACCGAATCTGATTGCGTATCACCGTTACTGTCGACATGAACAAGTGGCTCTAATGTCCAATACTCTAGCGTCTCCTCTCCTCGAGGTTCCGCTGAAACTTTCTCAATAAGCGACGCAGGAATGTTGCCGACCGTTATCGCTAAAAACAGCACACTCGCCGGAAGCTCCGAGCTACTTGCACGAGTTGCCTCGTCGATTCGATTCAGAACCGTATCGAGGCGTTTCCACGCTAATTTTGGCCTCTCACCGAGAGTTACCCAAAGGTTCGGCAGCAGATATTCAAGTAAGCCTGTGTCAAAGAGAAGATGCACCGCGCGATTTGAGCTTCCGCCGCGAAATTCACGAACAAACTCTTCGTACACTCTCGCCGTAGGGCAAAGCTTGATCAGTTCTTTTTCCTGACAAATAGCTTCGTAAGTATCTTTTTCAATTTCGAAGTCTGCACGCGCGGCATGGCGCGTGGCGCGAATCATGCGAACCGGATCTTCTTGTATTCGCACCACCGGGTCGCCAATGATTCGAATCGTCTTCGTGCGCAGATCCTCAATCCCGCCAACGTAATCAACAACAGAGAAAGTGGATAGGTCGTAGAACAAACCGTTAATAGTGAGGTCTCGCCGCACGGCATCAGTTTCAGGCGTGCCAAAGGTGTTATCAGCCCCTAAGGTCTGCACCTCTTCATCTACCTCTTCCTCATCGTCAGCGGAGGAGCTTCGGAAAGTAGCTACTTCAATGATTTTCCCGCCCTTAAAGTAGACATGGTTAATCTTGAAACGACGTCCGATAATTCGGCTATTGCGAAACAGAGTTCGAATCGTATCCGGAGTAGCGTCAGTACTAATATCGAAATCCTTAGGTTGCTTGTTCAGCAAAAGATCTCGCACACCACCGCCGACGAGGAAGGCATAATGGCCGTGACGTATAAGTCGCCGCATCACCTTGAGGGCGTCTTCGTCAATATTTTTTCTAGAAATCGAGTGATCTTCACGAGCAAGCACTATCGGCTCACCCGGCATCTCTTTTGTCGGTAGATTTTGGAGAGACACATCGGCTCTTCGTCCGACTGATGCAGAATCCCTAGGACGACGGCGTGCGGGTCCAAGGGGCCTTCCTCTTCGGCCATTTGGACGGCCTTTTCGCGGAGCGTCTTTTGTCTCACCTTTTGGGGTGCTGTCTGTATCGTCTGGCGTATCGCCTGGCTCGCTCAAACTTCCTCTAGCGTTCGATGCATATTACCTAGAACACAGCCTCGCCGAGTCCCAGTTCTTGAAGCCCCGTTCTTGAAGCAATAGATAATTGAAAAAGGGTCTAACCGAAAAACTTTCACTTTCGTCATCAACTACAGCTAACAATAAGGTCAGTAGAGTAATAAACGTAGGTGAGAGTCTGAAGATATCTCTGGCTCTTCCATCTCCTGATACGGCCTCTGCCCTTGGGCATATTGGAAGCTGCATTAATTTGGAAGGAGTTTCTTCAGAACGGCGTAGCGACCTTTTGGGTAGCCCCTTTTTCAGTAGCCCGTCGCATGATGATCAAACCCAAGATGCGGTCGGACAAACATTACAAATTGGCAGATAAATTCGCAAGGGGCTGAAGATGGGCACGATATATGCACACTTTATTACTCAGGTTTAGTTGCCTTTGGGCGGCTATGAGGGGCGGTTCTCATTTAACCGAGCATTTACAGTGGCTTATATATGCAGCGCCCGACGTCTCCTCGATTCACTAAGGTAAACATTGCGGAGAAGACAGTCTTGATCTGCCCGAATCAGGCCGGTCCCAAGTCAAATTTCGAGCAATCAGGTGTGGGAATCGTCGAACTTATGGTCGTCATTTTGATGATCGGCATCCTGATGGCCACCGCGCTTAGCAATCTCGATTCTCTAAACAATCCCCTTCGCGACGGCGCCCAGCAAACTATGGGATTTTTTAAGCAAGTCCGCGCAAAAGCAATTTCGAGCACGAGCGCCTACATCGTGTCGGCGGCAAGCACTAGCCGAGTGCAGGTAGTCAGCGGCACAAGCTGTTCTACCGCCGCCACAGCCAACCCAGACGTATTTCTAGAACTCCCGCTTGGCGCTTCATTCAC
>QIGM01000541.1 GCA_003230795.1 bacterium | reverse complement strand
GTGGCGCTTGAACGCTCTCCCCGAAGGGGACAAAGACTAAGCGTTCAGAAAACACTACAAATGCGATTAGCATTTGACAATTTCGTACTGGGCTAGAATTACAAGGTTAATGACCTGTCTTTATAGAATATTTATTACCCACCTGAACGCTTACCGTAAAATAAATACTGTGGAGTGATGCCGTATTGAGCAGTTCCGAACTAGAGGTTGTGACAGACTGAGTGGGCCGACGCAATACTTTGCGCGAAGAAGCTGTGCGATAGTTGGAAGAAGCTTTAGGTGCTAGGTGGTTTTCTAGTTAAAGATAGACGAGTGAGCGTTTAGGCTATACACAGAGCATCCGTGCCCCCTCAGGGGGCGAATTGCGTAGCAATTCCGGGGGTGAAAGAAGAGTAAGCGTTCAATAAACGGCCAAAAGCGATCAGCTTTTGACAATTCGAACTTGCAAGACATGACTCTTTATTAGGCCAGTAGTAAGGGAATTACTGACACTCTGAACGCTTACATAGACGAAGGAATTCTTTTGTAAACCTTTGAAATTTCGAGAGTTTTTAGCTAGTTCTCTTGGGCGTTTTCGCGGGAGCAAGAAGTGCAGGCGGGGACTAATTAGTCTGTGAAGGTAATAGCTTCGAACTCCTTAGTATCGAAACCTTCTGCTCCATTTGACGTGGTTCCAGCTTTAGAGGGGAAGGAGTTTTGAGTGGTAAGGGATTTGGAGAGGCTCTTCTTTCGGCTTGCTCTTATTTCTACTACTCTCTTCGTCTCAGTCTGGGAGATTTGTACAGCTCGAGCGCGTTCTTCTATAGCGTCTATTTCCGCATCCTCGTCTAGACTCTCGGATGAATCTGATATCTCGTCCGCTCCCAGCAGAGGCTTATCCGAAGTCGTCCCGGCCAGCTCTGTGTTTCCATCATCAGAAATCGCGGTCTTAAAGGCATCAACGGATTGGCTCATCACGACACTTCCGTACTTATCGAAGTAGGAGCCAAGAAATATGCTCGAAAACAGTGAGATAAGGAATCCGATGACGAACTTTGTCTTAGTAAAGGTATATTGCTTCTTGTGCTTCTCCCGCCAACGGTAGCGCGCGTAGGTCTTATTTTTACCTTTGTGCTTAGGTTTCATTTTCCGCTGCGCCCGAAGCTTGAGAATAGTCAATTATTATAGCTAGTTCTTCTTATGAGTTATGCCTTCTTGGCTTAGTATTGTGCCTTATGGGAATTTTATAACTCATCTTTTTACCGGATTATCCCAAAAAGAACTAAGAGCATAGAACCACTAAACTTATTGAGCATGGCGAAGAAAAAGAAAGCGAATGGATTTTCAGGATGGCTGAGAGAGCCCTCACTGTTTGATGACGATGAGTCTACCTTCATCGACAATCAGCATCGCCGACGGATCCGTGTGTATCTCGTGCCAGCCCCTTGGTCTCGGGTCATCTTACTAGCTCTGATATACGCGCTGGCGGTGAACTTTGCTAAGCTCGCTTGGTACGAACTCTACGGTAAGCCAGAATGGAAATACCCACCGCAGAGTATTTCAGCGATTAAACCCCCTGATATCACTCCGAGCAGCTAAGTATTTGCTGCTACTCCTCATTATTAGCTCTTCTTTGCTGCACCCTCGTGCTGTGCTACACGGAGCGCTTGTATCCAACTAAATCCGGTTAACGGAGTTGTGCTTGCCTCTTGCAGGAAGGGAATGAAGGAACCTACAAGTCTACCCGATCTACAACTCAGCCGCGATGAGCGGGGTATAGAGCTTGATGCTGTCGGCGTTACTAAGCTAGTCCTGCCGCTTAAGCTAGTAGACGCCCTAGGGAACGTTCAGAGTGTGCCAGCTACCTGGGAGGCTACTGTGTCTCTCGCTGCTGAGCTCCGAGGCACCCATATGTCACGGTTTGTTTCGAGTTTAGAGGAGTTTGGCCAAGAACCACTTCGCACTCTTGATTTGTCTTTGCTCGCAAAAGATTTACGGCGTCGGCTCCAAAGCCGAAATCTACGACTATCGATGGGTTTTTCTTACTTTATGCGTAAGGTATCTCCGGCTACTGAAGCCGTCTCATCGATGAATGTCCCCTGTGAGCTTGTTGTTGAAGACACTGAGGGCTCGGCAGCTCCTAGTCACACCTTATCGTTGGAGCTGACCGCTTCTAATCTCTGTCCCTGCAGTAAGGCGATTGCAGATTTTGGCGCACATAATCAAAGAGTTTTCATACGAGCAAGTGTTGGGCTTGTTTCGCCTCAGCTATGGGATGCGCCTTGCCTGGAGAATCTCGTGTCTGAACTGGAAACCTCGGCATCTAGTCCGATTTTCCCCTTATTGAAGCGTGCAGACGAAAAGGCGGTTACTGAGCAGCAGTACATCAATCCTAAGTTTGTTGAGGACGTTACTCGAGATGCCGCTCTGCAGCTTCGCGGAAACAAGGGTGTCTCAGGTTTCTCCTTGGAAGTAGAAGCGTTAGAGAGCATTCATTCTCACAATGCCGTAGCCCGATTATTTGTTTCTTAGAGAAACTCCCGCTACAATGTTTAGCGTATTCGTTTAAGCAACGGCCTCGATCAATCGAGGCGCATTGCTTTCGGGAGACTTGCCGGTAATTTTCTTTCCTCAGAATGGCAAATATCAGCACCGCTCCCAATCGAACTCTAATCTAAGTGATCGATGCTACAGCCGGCTTGTTGGCTTGGATCCTTTAGACCTCAGCTTCTCCCGCTAGAGAGGGCCTGCTAATGAGCACTCGGTCGTTCACTCGACGCTTTGATTTGTAAGCCTTCTTTAGCTTAGTAATTTCACACCTACGGGCGGGTGAATATTTTACACCTACGGGTAAATTGGTAGTGCAGTTGACAAGCTCACCGACGCAGAAAGACCTTCGCCTTAATTTGGCGCTGAAAGGCATGGATTTTCTCCAGGCTCTGAGAGGTGGGGCTCTGAGAGGTGGGGCTCTGCGAGATGGCACGCGAGATCTCGAAGAGCGTCCTGAAAATTCATCTTCTGCAGAACCGAGCGATACCGCACTAAATATTCCGCAAACCCGTAAGTCATCCGAGAATACGGATGTAGTAGCTCGTTTTTCTACTCGGCAGGGAACCCTCACTTTTACCGGAATCCTCTACCGTAAACTCCCGATACACTTTCTTCTTAAGCCTGGTTCACGTTCGTACGTGAATTTTCTTGAATTCCTTCTCTCCGAACTGGAGCTGCTTCTAGAAGAGCAGTACGAAGAGGAGAATAACGGTGTTGGTATTCAGTTAGCTTTACGTGAGCTAAGGCAGCATCTCGAACGAGAGCTAGCAAAGCTTGATCATCAGGTGCATCAGAATCTAAAGGACCTAGGGGATATTGTAGAAGTCTTCGCAGCGGACTTTGAACAGTTTGAATTTACCTCTGAGCCTGACCTAGAGAGTGGACCTCTTCGTCCGCTGCTGCAGAAGCAGAAGGCTTCTGCCCTGAACGACTTGGAAGGCAATGGTCGTTGCTTGCTCAATACCTCAACGACCCCTAACGAACGACGATTCCGACTTCTTGACGCTAACGAGGAAGAGGAGCAATTGCTTTCTGGCTTCTTTAGTCTCGAAATTGAGGAGTTTCGCGGGGACTTGGAGCAAGACATTGTAACACCGTCTCTTACCGAGGATTTGGCTGCTCGCGCCTCCGCAGCGCTTCGGGGAGAACTGAAAATTTTCAACCCGCCGGCGGCGCACGTTTCCACTTCTTCAGCGGAGGTCAGTTTTCGCTTTCACCTTTCCGAAGAAACACTCCAGACGACGGACTTCTTCCTTCATTGGGGGCCGATTGATCCCGCAAATGCGCCGGAAGGTTCTAATGTGTGGGTCGATGAGGAGATCGCAGCTGATGATATTGAGCGTGGATCGGATGGTATCTATCTGATTCGGAGAAAAATTATTCCAGACTTTGCTGGAGAATTTGGTGCCACCGTCTACGCTCGACCCCGTGGCTCGCGTCAACGATTTTGGTTTAGTGACGATGATTCGGATAACGCTACTTTCGTAATCAAAAGAGCAGCGCTTCCAGCTGATTTCGAGTGTCTACGTGAAGAGCTAGTTGAAGATATCGAGGTCCAAGCGCGAATTCTCAAATCGCTCGTAAGCTACGAATGTTTCATTAAAGAAATGGCCACCTTGTGCAAAGGTGATGTTGTGCGCGACTTAGGTCGTCTTTTGTTTGACGCAACCAAGAGCGATCTCTCGCTTCGTTTTCGACTGTCGGAATACTACGATCTTGCCGTGAAGCAGCTTGAGGATGACGAAGAGAACCCGCCAATATCTAGAAGGCGGCTTGGAAAGGTCATATCGCTTATTCAAAATCTTGGTGTCGGTGAGCTCGTTTTTGTTTCTCCGGAAGGACCTCACGCGATCGCAGGGGGGCTAGCGCAAGTAATAGTAGGCCTAACAAAGACCCTCTCTGGACGTAATCTTTCTTGTACAGTTGTTACTCCTTTGTATGAAGAATCTCAGGGCAATAAACATCGCTCTGCTGAGGAGCTTCTTGATAGCGGCGTGATGATTCTCGGTACTCGCGCTCCAATCGACTATGTCGGTAAAGTCCGTATCGATTATGGCCCAAGCTACAAATCGCATACTCGAGAAACAGTGCAATTTCCGCGTGTGGTGGAGTGTAGAGTGTATCGTGCGGAGCATGAAGGAATTCGTATATTCTTCCTCAGGCACCCAAAGCTCGCATCCAAGCTTTATGCACCAGGTACTGGGGATGACCAGCTTCGCCGCGCAATCTTCCTGTCACGTGGAGCCTTAGAGGTATTAAAGGATCGTCGCTTTGGTGTGTCTCCTCACATCGTCATTTCAAACGATTGGTTAAGTGGTCTTATTCCTCTGTTATTGAAGACCGACCGTAAGTACTCCTCGGACGTGCGACTGCGTCAGGTTGAGACACTGCATTTACTCCACAATGGTGGCAAGCAGTATCAGGGTCGTTTTTTCTCCAATCAATTCGGCGAGGACCTTTGGCCCTTACTAAATCTTGAAGACCAGCATTACTTTGGCCTCGCGGATCCCCTTGATCAGTCACATTTAAACCTGACTGCGGCGGCAGTGTTTCATGCGACTCAGGGAGTTGTCGCCGTGAGCCGCCCTTATGCACGTCAACTACTCACAGAATCTGGTGGTGAGGGATTACATCGATTATTCCAGAGCACGAGAAAAAGACTTTTCGGAATTAGCAACGGAGTTGATCTTGCTGCTCTCAGGACGCTGGTGTGGCAACTCGGCGAGAGTGCTCGAGCTCAGTTGGGACTGAAGCCACTACTTCGAAACAGCCTTACCCATCGCTCCATTGTTGCGAACATGGATAGATATAAACTGGTCAGCAAATCTGTAGTGCAAGAGAAGTACGGACTTGAGAAACGTCCAGAAGCCCTGCTTATCTCTATGGTCGGAAGGCTCGCAGAGCAGAAGGGCATACAGCTACTCACCGGTCGAGCCAGTGGCGAGCGCTGTAGTGTTATGGAGTCGCTTTTGCGGGCCAATCCTGAAGTGCAGTTTATCCTGGGCGGCCCTCCTTCTTTAGGGGATGTTTCCGTCGAAGAATTCGCGCGAGAAGTGGCTGATTTGAGTAAGCGATATTCAGGTAGGATTGTCGGTCTGTTCGATTTCATACCTCATGAAGATGCCCTCGAAATCACCCAGTCGAGCGATTTGTTCCTCATGCCGTCTCGCTATGAACCGGGCGGCATTACCCAGCTTGAAGCCCTTGCAACCGGCACTCTGGTTATCGCACGCAAGGTTGGCGGCCTTGCCGCGACATTGGAGAACTACTCAACTGTGCGTACAAGTGGAAACAGCTTCTTGTTTCTGGATTATACGAGTGACGCATTACTTAAAGTCTCTCAGCGTGCAATTGATACGATGAGGGAAGGGGAAGTGCGAAATATTCTCGTGAATTCTGCTGCTCTGGCTGAGAATGATTGGGGACACCGAGCGCCGAAGTATCTTGCCTTGCTGCAACATGCGGCTGGTGTTTTTGAGAAGAATTCAAGCTATCCACATCTTCAGACGCGTGCGCGTCTAATCGATTCTCTCAGAGCTTGATAGTCACGATAGTCATCAAGAAGATAAAATCTCGATAGTTTTCGCCTTAGTGTAATTTCTTTGAGTTGATATGGCCCCCTGCTCAGGCAGCAGCATTCAATTGAGAAAAACCTTATCGGTTTTTCCCGTGTTTTGATGACTATCCCTGAGAGATCCCCACAAAAATCACCTTACAATTGAGTTTTAAGTTGAACGGGTGAGATTGTTTTTTTGATTTCATGGAACTGCGTCCAAGG
>QIGM01000029.1 GCA_003230795.1 bacterium | reverse complement strand
GGTGATCCTCTGGGACTTTCCTTCCCATCGTCGCCAAAAGCAAAAGTCGGAAGCCATAGGAGACCAAAGGGCTCCGGAGGCGGAACTAGCAGCTACCGTCTCTACCTGAAAGTCCCAGAGGATCACCGACATAAAGCTCTAGGGAGTTGCAAGTTCCCGGCCCCTCGGCTGGCTCGAAACCTTTGACTGGAATTTTGGTAATGGGTGGCTATCAGAGGGGTCCGGGAAGAAGGTGCTTTTCGTAAAAGAGGCGCGGCAGCGAAATTAAGGTGGCTGCAGGTACCGAGTGCGTTGTTGCGGTGCTGTTGTCGGACTTTCCTTCCCATCGCCAACTAAAGCTGGAACCGGGAGCCGTAGGAGACCGAAGGGCTCCGGAGGCGGATCAAGCAAATGTCGTCTCTACATGAAAGTCCGACAACAGCACCGCGACAACGCACGTCGCTTAGCTATCACCCTGCACTATTTCCGCTTCTGTGCCTTCGCCCAAGAATCTCTCAATGGGACAATCCGATTGAACACTGGCTTCGCCGGTTCACTATCTTCAGTGTCCACACAGAAATAGCCTTTTCTAAGAAACTGAAGCCGTTGTCCTGCTGTAGCTTCAAGCACTGAAGGCTCTACAAAAACACTAGAGAGAGTTTTAACGGAATCAGTATCTAAGTTGCTGAGGAAGTCTTTTCCTTCCTCGACCTCGTCTGGATTCTCTTTGGCAAACAAGTGGTCGTAGAGTCGCACGGTAACTTCTCCGGCATGTTTCACCGAAACCCAGTGGAGTGTCCCCTTCACTTTCCGACCATCATCGGACCATCCGCCTTTTGTTGCGGGGTCATAGGTACATCGAATTTCAGTGATCACGCCTTGAGCATCCTTAATAACATCGGTGCAGGTAACGTAGTAGGCATGCTTAAGCCGGACTTCTTTACCGGGAGCCAAGCGAAAAAACTTTTTCGGTGCGTCCTCTAAGAAATCATCGCGCTCGATGTATAGTTCTCGGCTAAACGGAATCTGACGCTCTCCTGCTTCTGCGTCTTCCGGGTTGTTCTCGGCCTTGAGCCACTCCTCTTCACCTTCAGGGAAATTCTCTACAACTAACTTCACCGGATCAAGCACAGCCATTACTCGAGGAGCAGTCTTGTTTAGATCCTCTCGCACGCAAAAGTTAAACAGCTCAAGATCAACCACACTATCGGCTTTCGCCACGCCGATTCGATCACAGAAATCTCTGATAGCCGCTGGTGTATAGCCGCGCCGTCGCATGCCGGCGATGGTAGGCATCCGTGGGTCCGTCCAGCCTGAGACATGCTTCTCTTCAACGAGCTTGAGTAATTTCCTTTTACTCAAGACCGTGTAGCTAAGATTCAAACGTGCAAATTCAATCTGCTGCGGATGCGCTTCTATTGGTAGCTGGTCGAGAATCCAATCGTAGAGCGGTCGATGATCTTCGAATTCAAGCGTGCAAATCGAATGTGTGATGTCTTCGATCGCATCAGAGAGGCAGTGCGCGTAGTCATACATTGGGTAGAGGCACCAAGCATCTCCTGTCCGGTGGTGATGCTCGTGCTTAATTCTATACAAAGCCGGATCTCTCATATTGATATTGGGACTCGCCATATCAATTTTTGCTCTCAGCACATGCGCCCCGTCCTCAAACTCACCGGCTCGCATACGAGAGAATAAGTCTAAGTTCTCCTCCGGCGTGCGATCGCGATGCGGACTGTTTTTCCCAGGAGCGGTTAGCGTGCCGCGATACTCTCGAATCTCCTCGGCCGAAAGACTGTCGACATAGGCAAGCCCCTTAGAGATGAGCACTACGGCAAACTCGTACAGCTTCTCGAAATAGTCGGAGGCAAAATACTCACGCTTGCCCCAATCAAAACCAAGCCAGCGAACATCCTCCTTGATGGAGTCAACATACTCCATTTCCTCTTTGCTCGGATTCGTATCATCGAATCGCAAATTGCAGCTGCCGCCGTAGGACAGAGCAAGACCAAAATTTAGGCAAATTGATTTCGCATGCCCAATGTGAAGGTAACCGTTGGGCTCTGGTGGAAACCTCGTCGCAACGCGACCATCATGTTTACCGCTCTCATTATCAGCTTCAATAATGGTACGAATGAAATTGGAAGTGGGTGCGCCCTCTTCGGTCATCTACTTACTCTCTAGAATGCACCCTCGCGGACGCGCGTAACAAACCTAAGCCTGGACTCATGTTTCCAGCATTCGCTAGAAACATGTTTCCAGCATTCGCTAGAAACATGTCCAGCAATCGATTGCTCAATCTACCGACGCCCGCACCCTCGCTCAAGCTGCAATTGCCTCTGCAATGAGAAATTTGTGCGCTAGGTCACAATTGGTAGGTGGCTATACGCACAAACCCAAGTTATTTCAACGCTTTAACTGCAGTGAATCGTCTATTTATCGTATAATCTCGATAAGAATGTTTTTGCAGCAGATAGCGAAAGCTAAGCTGAAGGAAGGGAACGTGATGATAAATCGCAGCGATATTGCTCCTGATTGGATTCAAGGGCTCAGGTCCTCGACTACAAGTCGGGTAATCGTATTGCGCGACCAAAGCTCTTCGATGGCTTGGGTTCCACGTTTTCCCGAAATATGGAACGAGCAGCTCGCCATGCTGAGCGCCTTCACGCCAGAGACTCGCGTAAGCCTATACTCAATAACTTCTTCAATAAAAAAGCTCGAAGACGACGCGGCACTGTCTTCGCTTGCAACGCTTAATCCAGATCTCTGGTACGGCGGCGCAGGAGGAATGCTTTCGGGTGGAACCGCGCTAGGGGATGCGATAATCCATGGCTGTCAAAAAGCGAAACAGTTCCGACGGCGCGGGCATAAAGGAGCACTAGGGATATTTCTTCTTACCGACGGTTGGTCAAAAAACGACTCGCATTCGCGAAGGCTGGCAAGAAAATGGCTTGAGTACGCCCGAAGAGATCTCCACGTTACTTTTCGCATGCTTGGATTTGTACATCCAAGAAGCAAGCAACCACTCAATATCTTCACGAAGGCAGTAAATATTCATCCAACAGAGAACAAAATCGTAAGCTACAGCTCAGAAGAAACACGAGACGAAACTATGCAAACCTCGCTCGAGAAACTCGGCGAAGAAATACAATTACTCGTTACAGGTTCCTAAGGCTCTCGATTAGGAGCTCTCGATTGGGAGCTAGGGGTCACCGATGAAGGAACAAACACCTTCGGTGGTTCAGGCTTGAGCTGCTTGCCGTGATTCCGAACATCGAAAAGCGAAAGCATTTCTCTTTTTTCTGGGACCATTTTTTTGCCTGAGGTCTCAGGAGCAAACATTTTCACGCGGTGCGGCGTAAACGTCATCGCCTGCCGAGCACCCCTATCAATCCCAAGCAGAAATCCAACAAACGGCAAACCAGCGGAGCTCCCCTTTACTTGGGCAAAACCCCAGGCGGCCATCACGATTCTGCTAAAATCTCCATATTTATCATACACAATCTTATAGACCGGAAGCATAGAGCGCTTGTCGACGATAAGTATCTCTCGACCAGTTTCGTAATAGGGATCACGAGGAGTGAGTTCTAAAATCCAAACCTCACGAGGGACAAAGTGCGCACTCGTAGGCACCCATGGTGCGTACCTTGCGACTTGTCGTGTTTCGTAATTCCAAAGCGTCATGGTTCGCGTGCCATCAAGCTTCTCGTGAAGACCAGGAATCTCAAGCACCCCATCTGCGTCCGCATTGGGAGGGCCCGTATTAGGTAAGCCCGTATTAGGTAAGACTGCGACATGCGCGAAACGCGAGGAGAAAGGCACGAGGATGACCTTCTCTTCTAGCACCTTGGCGTTCACACTCTGAACCTTGGTTGACCACACAAAGAAGTCATCCATCGTCAACACACCACCTAACATCGAATCACTTCTATTCGCAGGAAGAACCTCTCGGGCCTTTTCGATGACAGGAGAATAGACCCAGTAAGAATCCTCTTCCTCGCCTCTATACCGCCATCCCAGTTGAGCGTAGCCAAATACAACTGGAGGCGAACGAAGCTGTAAAAGTTCTTGGCGAAACAAGTCTCCAGGGCCGGAAAAAGAAACCTCAGTGGGAGCAACATTTGAGGGAGTAGGTGTCGGTTCGGGAGCTTCTTCTTTTGCTCTAGCGTCAGAAGGTTTTTGTTCCGCATGCAGATTGGGCTTTTCAGGAGCAGCCTTCGGCGAGAGGAAGCTGCTTCGAAAAAAATGAGCTTCGCTTTTACGAAGCACGGTTTGGGATCCGATCCAGGTCAGATCGCCTTCATATTTAACATCACCAATCAGACTCTCGGCGTAACTAATATTCCAGAGAATCATTCTTGCGCGTTGAGCCGGATCGTCAACCTCACTCAAGGCCGAATCAGTTCCAAACGGAAAGCCAGCGTGAGGAGCCACTGCTTTAGAGATAAGAGCTCCCTGCTCATCGATATTGTAAGACGTGAGATTATCCTTCGTCTGGAAGTTCCACGTCGAACCGTAATCCCAACTGTAATCCAAATTTCGAGCCAATCGCATCACGAGCGAATCACCTTCGATCCAGGCCGCAAGCGGTGCAAGCAAGAGGGAACGAAATGCTTCGACGTTTTCCTTTTTAACAACGAGTCCACGAAACTCTGCACCCGGATTCGGTATCTCAGGCACTCCTTCGGGAATCTCAGCACGGTAAACCTCAACACCGCCTTCAGCTTGCAGCACCTCGCTAGTCTGCGCGAATGCGAAGGAGGCGCCGAGCACGTTGAAACACAAAGCACAAAGTGCCAAGGCTTTCAGCGCACTGAATTGAAGTCGTGTGGACGAGATGGTCGGAAGGACCAAGCGAAAGGAGAATGTTCGAAACAAATGAGAAATGGGCGTCACCAGTTTCTTTTCACGATGACTATACTCTCTTAAAGCGCACTACCTATACCTACACGCAGACCAGAATCGAACACAGCCGGAACATCAAGATTGCTTCCAGCGCGCGCGAAAGGGTTTGTTGTAAATAAGTCTGAAGCATCAACGAGCGCATACTCAAACGCCCGCTCCTGACGCAGTACCATGGTTCCCCTACTTGCATCAAACACAATAAAGAATTGCCGTAGTACCAGACTCCCAAGCAATCCGATATCCAGCGGAGCGGACTGCACAATCATAAACTGATTTTCTAAGAAAAAGGGGTCGCGTGAAAATTCGGAGACAATAAAAGCCGTCCCTGGGACTTGACCATTCGTCGCACTCGACAGAACTGGCAGTATATCGCTTGCTTGATCTAAAAGCGTTTGACCTCGTGCAGCGTCAACGCGAATTCCACCGCTACTACCGGTATCAATTCGTAGCGACCCTATGTCCACCCCGTCCACTATCACCCCATCAAGGACTAGGCTAGAACCGACTCGAAACAACTCACCGCCAAACATCGACTGATTTTCTTCAAGAGAGAAAGTAGCTGGGTCTCGAATCACCAGGCGTCCACTGGAATAGTCTACCGAAAGCACTACTGCCTCAAAAAACGGTAATCCGATAATCCCATCAAGATTCGTCAACGGAAGAACCGCCGCATCGATATCCACGCCAACTACGTTTGCGAATGAGAACTCGGAGATTCGGGCAACATCAACCGTACTGCTACCGGCAATAGTGGTGACTTGGGCCTGAGAAACAATCTCGAGCTCCGCCCTAGCTGCGAACTCTTCAGAGATGACAAAGGCGTCTGCGCCAGTATCGAGAATGAATCGCGCTGGGACACCATTTACAACGGCGTCAACGAATAGGAATTCGGCCACTCGCGCAAAAGCCTCAGCCTCAGCCGAGGTAAGGGTAAAACTACCTCTGCTGGATAGCCCTCCGACTGTTCCTCCGCCTCCTCCACAAGCGGAGAGCGACAACAGCGAAATAGTCGAAAAACTCAAACAAATCCTGACTAGAAAACTCACATTACCTCCAGAGACAGACGACTACATAGCAACGATAAAACTACTAACATTAAGTGGGATACTCGCAAAACGAGAGATTTCTGAGCAAATATAGTCATCTTAAAAGAGGAAATCCCGCTAGCTTTTGATGTAGTGGGAATTCTTTGATTTGAGAAAGTCCCCTGCTCTGGCAGCAGCATTCAGTGGAGAAAAAGCTAAACGCTTTTTCACGTGTCTTGATGACTATCCCCTATGTCCCCTTTCGGGGGAAACGTTCAGGCGCCACGTAGGCTTCTCTGTCCATTACGGGGCAGTATTACAGGCTTAGATGAATACTCATCTAGAAAAAAGAGCCTCCGTGGCGATTGATACGGACCCTCCGTAGGAGATAAAGAATATAGTCGTCAAGACACTGCAAAAACC
>QIGM01000100.1 GCA_003230795.1 bacterium | reverse complement strand
AGTTTGCAGCAGAAATCTCCTCGCGAGAAATCCACCCTCTCAAGCACGAAACGAATCGCGTGATTGTCGCCGTGGTCGGTTCGAACATGAAAAACACACCTGGTATTGCCGCGCGTGCCTTCCAAGCACTGGGACAGAACGGCATTAACGTCAGTGCTATCGCTCAAGGTTCGTCGGAGTATTGTATCTCGATTGTTGTTGAGCGAGAGAATGAAGCAAAAGCCTTAAATGCGCTCCATGATGCATTTTTTCTTTCAGAGCGAAAAACTATTCATTTGTTCTTCGTTGGTACCGGCAACGTTGGTTCTAAATTATTGGAACAAATCGATCAGCACGCAGCTTCGCTTTACGAGCAGATGCTAGAGATTAAGCTCGTCGCTGCCGCGAACAGTCGAAGAATGCGCTTTGAAATTGATGGCCTCGACCCGCTTGCCGCGATTGAACTCGATGATGCGAACGAACCGTTTGATCTAGATGACTTCGTTGAGAGAATGCGGCAACTAAACTTACCGAACTGTATTTTCGTTGACTGCACTGCGAGCGACTTGGTCGCAGAAAAGTATGCCGAAATACTTCGTTCTAGTATTTCCATCGCTACACCGAACAAACGAGCGAACTCTGCAGAGTATGGAAAGTATCTCGAGCTCAAGAAGGCCGCGGAGAAAGCGAACGTAAAATATTTCTACGAAACAACTGTGGGGGCAGGCCTTCCTGTAATTGGAACACTCAACGACCTGATCCTCAGTGGCGACTCCGTGGTAAGGATCGAAGCGGTGCTCTCTGGCACACTTAGTTTTATATTCAACTCTTTCACCTCCGATCGCAGCTTCAGCGAGGTTGTGCGCGAGGCAAAGGAAATGGGCTATACCGAGCCTGACCCAAGAGACGACCTAAGCGGGACTGACGTTGCACGCAAGCTTCTTGTGCTCGCTCGAGAGACAGGTACTCCTCTCGAGCTTGAAGATGTGGAGGTTGAATCATTGATTCCTGCCCAATGCGCTCAGGTCGCAAACGGTGAAGAATTTCTAGACAAGCTTCCTGAATCCGATGCTGAATTTGCCCAGCGAATTGAATCCGCAGAAGCTGCGAAACAACGATTGCGCTACATCGGCATCCTCGAGAACGGTCGTGCGCGAGTGTCGCTTGAGGCGGTATCGGAAGATCATCCCTTCTACTCGCTCTCCGGCAGCGACAATATTATCTCTTTTGTTACCAAGAGATACTTCGACTGTCCTTTGGTCGTGAAAGGACCCGGTGCCGGCAACGACGTCACTGCGGCAGGGGTGTTTGCCGATATTATTCGCATCGCCAGCTATCTCTCCTAGGTGACTTAGAATGGTCATTACTCTAATCGGATTGTCGGGCTGCGGTAAATCACACCTAGCAAGGCGTATCGCTGAGGAGAAAGGGTTCACTCTCTTTGATTGCGATGGGATTATTGAAGAGCGGCTAGGAAAGGAGCTAGTCGATCTTGGTCTGTCAGGACTCGGCGGTGTCGCGGAATGGATGGGAGAGCCGGACTCGGACAGCTTCCTTGAACGTCAAGAGCGTTATCTTCAGCTTGAGGCTGAAGTAATGAATGATATTCTTGCGAAACTTGGCAAGGACGGCTGGGGACTAAATGAAGATATCGTAATCGATACCACTGGAAGCGTTGTCTACACCGGAGACGCGATACTCAGTGGACTTAAGAAGCGTTCCAGAATTATTTACCTCGGCGTCCCTGAATCAGAATTAGACTTTATGTTTTCTCAGTATCTCGAGGATCCTAAGCCTGTGGTTTGGGGAGGCAGTTTTTCTAAGCGTGATGGAGAGTCCACAGAAGAGGCACTTCGGCACAGCTACCCGAAGCTTCTGAAAGCGCGAAGTGAACGATATTACGCTTATGCGGATGTGACCTTGGTAATGAACCGCGCACAGCGAGATAAGTTCTCAACCAAACGTTTACTAAACCTCGCGGGGGCTCGATGAAGCTCTACAGCACGAATGGAAAGGCCGAAGCGGTTCGTATCGATCAAGCGATACTTCAAGGGCTTGCTCCAGATGGCGGCCTTTATATGCCGGAGTCTATTCCCAAACTATCGCCTGCCTTTGTTGATGCTTTAGCAAGCCATACTCTAGGAGAGATTGCCTTTGAAGTCGCAGGACTATTTCTCTCGGAAGTAATTCCAGACTCAAAGCTGAGTGCGCTCACTGACGAAGCAGTCAATTTTGAATGCCCACTCACGACTCTCGATACTTCAACATCCGTACTCGAACTCTTTCATGGGCCGACCTACGCGTTTAAAGATTTCGGCGCCCGATTCATGGCTAGAGTCATGTCTTACTTCAGGCGCGATACCAATTCAGAGCTGACGATTCTTGTTGCAACCTCTGGGGACACTGGTGGTGCGGTCGCCAACGGATTTTTTAATGTGCCGGGAATACAGGTTGTCTTACTCTATCCTCACGGGAAAGTAAGTCCTCTACAAGAACAACAGCTCACAACCCTAGGTGGAAACATCGAAGCGCTGGAGGTCGACGGAACCTTCGACGATTGCCAACGAATGGTGAAGGAAGCTTTTGTTGATTCGGATTTAAAGTCTCGCTTTGAGCTCACGTCCGCTAATTCCATTAACATCGCGCGCCTGATTCCTCAGTCGTTTTACTATCTCCATGCAGCCGCCGAACTTCAACGTCGCTTCAATGACAAGGTGAAAATCTCGTTTTCTGTTCCAAGTGGTAACTTCGGAAATCTCACCGCAGGTCTTTTCGCCAGCCGGTACGGCTTAAAAGTTGAGCGATTTGTCGCTTCGACAAATATCAACGACACATTCGTTCGCTACCTCGAGCAAGATCGCTACGAGCCAAAAGCCTCTGTGCCTACACTTTCTAATGCAATGGATGTAGGTAACCCGAGCAACTTTGTCCGACTCTGCGAGCTCTACCGTAAAGACGATCCATCAATTCATGAAGAAATCCTAGGCGCCTCCTTCGACGACGACGCGACGAAAGCTATGATTGTCTCCTGCTACGAGAAATTTCAATATCTGATTTGCCCACACGGAGCGGTTGGACTTCTCGGTGTCGAAAAATATCGGGATACGCTTCCGGAAGACACACAGCATGTGATGCTGGCTACCGCGCACCCAGCGAAGTTCCCCGAGGTAATGGACTCGGTCTTACCGGACAAAACCGAAATTCCGGATGGTCTAAAAGCTGTTCTGTCCGCCGAGAAGAAGGCAACCGCTGTCTCATGCGAATTTAGCCAACTGAAAGACTTCCTTCTTACTCGCTAGTCGGTTCCGGTAATACTTCGTCCTTGAATATCGGTGGCCCTACATCTGTTTGACCACGATATTTTCCGTCATCATCGTAGGAAGCCTTGCTTGGGCTCTTCAAATCAAAGAGCACCGCTCGCGCAATTTTCATTCTCGGGTAGAGCCGAATTCCATTAGGCCCGTTGTTGGCTAGCTCCAAGGTAACGGCTCTGGCTCGATGACCGGGATAGACCAACATCGCGGTTTGGACGACTGTTAGCCCTAGTCGCGCGAGAGTACTCCTACCTTCGATAAGAAAGCCAAGTCTTTCACCCACGCTCACTTTTTCATACGTCGCACCAAGAATGAATCCACCAGGCTCTAGCGTATATGGAGTGTCGGGTGTGAGGTGAATCTCTTCATATTCCGGAAGTTCGTTTCGCAGCACATCAACAACCATTCCTGGCTTAGGGCGCAAAAGCAGCGCACCGAGATGAAGACGTAGGCCCGCAGGACGAATAGCGCCTTCAAACAGCGGATTAACCGCAAGAGTTCCCTGATCTATTGCTGCTTTAATGTCTTCGGAGGACAACATATTGCGAATGCCTATTATCTTTATTCTTTACTGATCTTATTTTATCAGAATTAAAAGCTAACTCATCGAGACTATTTCCGCGAGCTTAAGGCTGTAACTGCCCCCTTAGGGGGCGAATCGCGCAATTTACTACCGCCTTCTGATAGATATTTTACAGGTTTACGCTCTGGTTTAATCCCAGTATACCTGTATCAGCAGATAAGCGGATTTTTCGCTAAATAAGTACGGAGCAAGGGAGCAAACAAAATGGGTAAACGTCTACTACTTACATTCGCGACTATCGCACTACTAGGAATGGCGGCCTGCTCAGGTGGACACATCACACTCACACCCTCCTCCGACAAGGAGCGAATCCCCCAGCCAAAGTTTAAAGCCAACGACCTCGCAGCAGAAGGTATCTTGCCAGAATTTTCTCAAATTCGTGTGTTTGAACTCGACAACTGTATCGTACCAAACTGTCCGATAATCTGGCACGTTGTTGTTTCACGAGACAGAAGTCCGCGTGAAATTATTTACGGAGCGCTGCCGTCTTTTGGGGCGCAGACTATTATTTCAAGCAATCCATTAGAAACAGGCAAGTCTTACCGTTTGGAGCTAGGCACTGCGAAAGGCAACCTTGAGAAAGGCTCAGGTCATCTTGAGTTTTCTGTCGACGAAGAAGGTTACATTCATTTAAGGCCCTAGCAGCCTTCCGTTTCGTCGCCATATCTTCTTAAGGATCTAACCGTTGGCGACCAACTTGCCTTCTCCTTCGCTGTGGCTACGAACGAGCTCCTTAAGCTCTGCGATAAAATGATCCATCTCGGGCACGAATCCACCGCGGTTCTTTTGCTCTTTCAAGCTAAGATAGTGCTGTTTTAGATATCGAGCATATTTTGCGCGTCTTGCCTCTGACGTTTGAGAGTTTTTTTTCATCATGTTTTCCTTTGTAAATTGTGTGTTCTTAAAATTGGACGGCTAGCCCAGGAAAACCTTTCAAAAAAGCCACGCGATTAAACGCGCTCGCTACTCAAGAATAAGACCGAACATATTGTTTGCCGAATAGACCAAGGAAACGCACCACAGCAAGACAGAAGGATCTGATGGACTTTTCACAAAAGCTAAGAAACTATGCCGAAGTAATTGTTGCTCACGGACTTAATGTTCAAAAAGACCAAGTGGTCAACATCAGCACCGAAGCAGTACATCGAAATCTTGCTCTGCTGATCGCGGATGTGGCATACGAGCGAGGTGCAAAGTTCGTAAATATCGACTTAAGCGAACCTCGGCTCCATCGTCTGCGCATTCTCAAGTCTTCAGAGGCGAACTTGGAATACGTCCCGGAGTATGTCAGCCAAAAGTATCGTGACTTAGTCGACACTACCGCGGCGAATTTGAAGCTCATCGGCAGCGAAGACCCAGACGTACTTTCTGACTTAGATCCAAAGCGCCTCAACACTGTTCGACTGCACAACCACATGGCAGTGAAATACTTCTATGACGAGGGTATCGGCAAATCAAAGGTCCACTGGACAGTTGCAGCTGCCGCGACACCCAAGTGGGGTCAGAAGGTATTTCCAGAGGCTAGTCCGGAACAGGCCTGCGATCTGCTCTGGGAAGAAATCTTTCGCATCTGTAGAGCAGATCAAAGTGACCCGATTGCTGCATGGCATGAGCACAACGTGCGATTGCATTCCCGTTCCAAACAACTCAACGAAATGCAAATACGCGAACTTCACTTCACAGGCGGAGGAAGTGACCTGCGCGTCGGCCTTTCACCCAAAGCGAAGTTCAAAGGCGGTACAGACGTCAGTCCGCGAAACGTTTCGTTTGAGCCCAATGTTCCAACCGAAGAGGTCTTTACGACCCCTGACTACCGCCTAACGAACGGCAAGGTTAAAGCAACTCGACCATTTCTTATCAATGGAAAGCTGATTGTCGACTTAGAGCTAGAGTTTGAGGATGGATGCATCACCTCTTTTAGCGCAAAAGAAGGTGAAGACACATTCCGCGAGTATATCTCAAGTGATGAAGGAGCAAACAGACTAGGAGAGGTTGCGCTCGTTGGTATCGATTCCCCTGTATATCAAAGCGGAAAAGTGTTCCAAGAAATCCTCTTTGACGAAAACGCTGCCTGCCACATCGCCGTTGGCTCTGCCTACAAGTTCTGCCTCAAAGGCGGAGAGACAATGAACGAAGAAGACCTGGCGGAAGTTGGCTGTAACGAAAGCACAGTGCACACGGATATGATGATCTCTTCGGAAGAAGTTGACGTAACCGCTAAAACCGAAGATGGGACTCTCATTCCCCTTCTTCGCGCCGGCTCTTGGGTACTGTAGTCATCTCAATAGGGACTGTTGAAAAACAGTCCCGCGCTGCGTAGCAGCGCCAAAAGCCGAATGGGATCGGCTTTTGGAATGCCGAAGGCATTCACAAGAAAAAGAGATTGAAGCTGATCGCTTATCGGATGACGTTGAGATAATGGTAACAATAACAGTTGATTATCTCGACAAACATCAGGACAA
>QIGM01000383.1 GCA_003230795.1 bacterium | reverse complement strand
GGAGATAGCATTCTTGTCATAGGAGATGTGAATCATTCCGAGCGGAGCGTGAGGTATGGATGCCACTGCATTGCCCAGTGCTGGACTAAGACCGCTAAGCAAGCTGCTTGCAGCAGTGGTAGGGCAACAAAGCACAAGGACACGATACCGCTCCTCTTTTATTTCTCCCGCGCTATCGGTGAATCGAAGCACAGCAGATTCTTGGTCTTCGCGAATAGAGTCTGCTTTCGTCTTAAGCAAAATACGATCTTGCGGTAGTGCACGTGCAAGCCGATGTATCACCTCCTCTACGCCTGAACGAAGGCTCAAAATTTTTGGCCGTGGAGCCGTGTTCTCTGAGCCCTGTGCTTTGAAAGCTTTTGACAGGGCTGCGCGAGTAAGGCTTTGACCACTGCTGACCGACTGCCAAAGCTGAGGAAGAGCTGTGCGCGCACTAAGCTTTGTAATATCTGCAGCCCAGATTCCAGCAAGGAGGGGAGCGAAGATTTCTTGAGCCACCTCAGCGCCAAAGCGACGCGAGATGAATTCGTGTACACTACAGTCGTCCTGCGTTGGTGTCCTGACGAAGGCCTCTACGCTCGCGCGTAACTTTCCTTTCGTGCTCAGGATGGGTGTTGAGGCTGCACGGGAGAGGCTTCTGGGTAGTGGTTCCAGTTTTCCATGCTCGGACGAAGCGCAGGGTTTGACGAGATAGCGTTCTTTGGCGAATTCACTAGGTGTGAGAATTTCGTCTTCAAGCCCGAGACCTGTGAGTAGCTCCAGCAAGATCGGCTTGCCGAGGACGGTGTTCGGACCATGCTCTAAGACAAAGCCGTCTTTCGTTTCAGAACTAAGCGCTCCACCAAGGCGACTACTTGCCTCTAGTAGTTCTGCATGAATTCCAGCTCGATGTAGATAGTAGGCGAGGGTCAGACCGGAAAGCCCACCGCCGATAATACCAACATCTTTGCACATCGTTACCAGCCTTCTTTGACGGTATCGATAAAGGCCTTTACGTTTTCAGGTGGAGTTGCTTGCAGAATCCCGTGGCCCAAATTCGCGACATACCCTTTGTGATTTTTAAGCGAGCTAAGCATTGCACGTGTTTCTTCGATAACCTCCGCCTTTGTTCTGAAGAGATGCGTAGGATCTAAGTTACCTTGCAGGGCTATTTTGCCATCAAGTAACTCTTCGGCTGCAGGAAGACTAGTACGTGAATCGATACTAAGACAATTCGCTCCAGATTGGGAGAGCAAGGATAGTAAGTGGCCTCCACCGTTTACGTAGAGTATGACCGGCTTATTATAGGGTCGTAAAGACTCGATGATCTTTTGGATATAGGGAAGAGAAAGACGTTTGTAGTCTTCCCTCGTAAGATTGCCACCCCAGGAATCAAAGAGTTGTACCGCTTCTGCGCCAGATTCGAACTGGGCCGCGAGATATTGGCTAGTTACTTCAGTGATCGTGTCAAGAAGGCGCGCGAAGGCTTTTGGCTGCTGCGCGGCAAAAACTTGTGTACCAAGAAAGTGTTTGTACGGGCCTTGATCGCAAAGGTAGCACGCCATGGTCCACGGAGTACCGGCGAAACCAAGTAGGCTAGCTTCGGGGTGCACACTTTTGAGTTCACTGCGAGTGAGCTTCAGGGCATCTAATACGTAAGGAGTGGCCTGTAGAGGATCGGTAACTTTGAGCTTCGACACATCGTCTGCATGGCGAATACGGCCACCAATCTTTGGTCCCGGGTTAAATTCAATCTCAAAGCCCATCCCCTCCGCAGGAAGTAAGATATCGGCGAAAATTATTGCGGCGTCCGGATAAAAGGCTCTTATTGGCTGAAGCGTTACTTCGCACGCCAGTTCCGGATTACGGCAAAGCCCAAGAAATCCGTGCTGTTCTTTTAAGGCGCGATATTCCGCCATATAGCGTCCAGCTTGTCGCATTAGCCAAACTGGGGCGCGTTCGGTGCTCTCGCCGTTAAGGGCTCGAAGCAGAAGGGAGTCCATATGAATCCTTAATTATCTTAGGCGCTTACTTAAGCGCCCTGTGGGAAACTCATTCGCGATTTAGGATCTAAGGTTTAGCAGCATTTTTCCTTCGTGTGAATGTCGCGTAAAAAAGGTGCCAGGCACCATTCGCGGGAATTTCTTCGAATATCCCGAGAATGGTGCCTGGCACCTTTTTTACTGATCGCCGAACATCCGCCAGAATATTGACCGAGCTTAGGATTCTGGTAGACAAGCCCGGAAGCAAGCTAATTTTAAAGAACTAGGAACTATTTTTTCAATGTATAGTGTAAGCGGCTTTTATCGATTTTTTGCCATATCTCAGTCAGAGATTGAGGACGTTCTTGCGCGCCTAGAGCAAGCGGCGAAGTCCTTAGAGATTTGCGGCCTGCTGATACTCGCGACCGAGGGCATTAACGGAACTATCGCCGGCTCGGAAGAAGGCGTGAGCGCTTTTGAGTCAACGCTCAATGAGCTTGCCGGTAGCGAAGAGTGGGAATACAAGCGCAGCGAAACGCAGGATCGCCCGTTTCGTAGATTTAAAATTAAGATTCGAGCTGAGATCGTCACAAGTGGAGAGCATTTGGTCGGTGTTCCATCCGAGGGGCAACATCTAACTCCGGAGGAGTGGCATAAGGCTTTGGAGGAGTGGGATGATATCGTCGTGCTCGACACGAGAAACTCTTACGAAACGGAGTTAGGAGCGTTTCGCGGGGCTTGCGATCCGGGTTTGGTGAACTTTCAGGAGTTTTCTCACTTTGTCGAGTCTAGTCATATTCCAAAAGATAAAAAGATTCTGATGTATTGCACAGGCGGAATTCGCTGCGAGAAAGCCTCAACCGAAATGGTTCAACAAGGTTACAAAGAGGTCTATCAATTGAAAGGCGGAATCCTTCGCTACCTCGAAGAAGTTAAGGATGGTTTGTTTGATGGGGAATGCTTTGTTTTCGATCATCGTGTTGCCGTCGATGCCGAGCTAAAACCTTCTGAAACATATAGTTTGTGTCCGCATTGTGGAAATCCTGGAAAGACTCGCATTGAGTGCGATAATTGTGGTGAAGCAGCAGTAGTTTGTGAGGGGTGCAGACCGCAAATAGCCAAGGGCACCTGTTCTAAAGATTGCGCAAACCAATTAATGCGAAAGCAGAATAGGGTCGTCAGTAGCTGAAAAAGTCCTAGCGCATATTATAAGACGAATCACTTGCGATAGAGCGGAGGGTGCCAAATTCCTTGTGGTGGCTCGATGCCGGTGACTTTTGCTATTGCGGCGAAAATAAACTCGTTCTCATCACGTCCTTGGTTCTTAAGCGTCTGCTCAAGCGCCGCGTTCCCGGTGCGTAAGACATTGGTGAGGTCCAAAGCCCAGCCGTTTTTCTGCCCATCGGTTGTTTGCCCATTGGTTGTTTGTTTGTAGAACAGCAAAGATAACCCCGTTTTTTTATTGTCAAATCGGTAGCTCGCCTTGGCGGTACGTGACTCAACAATTATCCCATCTAATTTTAAGCGTTGTATACTCTCTTTACCGATCCAACCGTTTTGCACTGAGTAGATGAAGAGCTGAGTCTCGTTCATTTTTTGTAAGTTTTCGACGCTGATTCGATGACGAAGACTTATGATCATCAATCTGTCCATCAGGTCGAGAGCCATTACGCGAGGTGCTTCGCCGTAAAGTGCTAGGTCTCTCAATTCGGCGTAGTAGTCCAGGGTCTTCTGGGAGATGAAGTTTACTGCCTTGGCTCCGTCACCCTGGAGAATCGCCTCTCGGTAAGACTGAAAGCTACTACGGATCGCTTCTTCTTCCGTTGGCTTGTCCTGTGCGTGCGCCGAGTTAATTCCTGATATCGGCATCAGAAACTGCACGAAAAGGCCTCCGCTTGAGATAGAAGCAAGTAGGAACGAAAAACAAAGTAAAATTCGAAGGACTATTCTGGGCATTCTTCTCAGTAATGATCGCTGTAATTAGGTTTACTCGCCCAAGCATAGCTCAAAATCATTAATAAAAGCCAAGAATAGAGGACTAATTGTCGACTTACTTCCAATACCTCCTGTGCTAGGCTATCGATTGTTTTTGACCTACGTATTTTGAATTCAGGAGCTTCAATGAGTCTGTGCTTGTCCAGTCGATCCCTCTCACGCCTTATCTCAGCGTCTGTCTGTTTTGCCGCGACTGTTTGCGTCACTACTCCGGTAGTAGCTGAGACGCCAGAAGAAGTAATGCAAGAAATCGTTACCAAGATTAAGGCGGAAGAGAATAGTGCCCCGATAGTCGAGTATGTCGATTGGGATTCTGCTTACGCGGAAGCTCCGGAGCAACAAAAACAACTCATGCAGCTCGACAGTCCAGTTAAGCTGAAGGAGTTTTACCGAGAAGTTCTCAAGAACCCCGCCGCGATGATGAAGAAGCACGTCGAAATGCGCATGAGTCAAGTTCCTGAAGATCAGCAGGCGATGATGCGAGCTACTGTTTCACAAATGGAGACAGTCATTAAGAAGAAAGAAGCGGAGATGAAGGATAAAATCGCAAAGACTGAGTATAACGTAGGAACTGCTAAGATTACTGGCGATGATGCAGTTGTACCGCTTACGACGACGTTTGCTGGCGAGGAAAAGACCCACGATGTGGATTTTGTTCTCAAAGATGGCAAATGGCTTCTCTCCTCACCAGGTTTTGCTGTTGAGCAAAAAGCACCACCAGTAAAAACAGGTGGCGCGGTGCCAAGTGGGATGTTGAAAGCTCCACCAGCTGCTGCGCCGGCATCTCCATCTCCGGCACCTCCTCAGTAGCTTTTGTTTCAGTGGGACGCACATAGCGTGTGCGTCCCAACTTAGAGCCTCATTCCTCTTCGACTAGGTCCCAACGTGAACAACTAACTCTCGGTTGTGCGCGCGCACTCTGTGCTCCCACAGATAAATTCCCTGCCAAGTCCCTAACGCTAGACGTCCGTGCATGATCGGTATGGATAAGGTTGTCGCGGTAATTGCGGCCTTGATGTGGGAGGGCATATCGTCAGGACCTTCCATGGTGTGGGTATAGTGCGGGTCTGAGTCCGGTATCTGGCGATTGATCCATTGTTCAAGGTCGTGCTTTGCGGAAGGGTCAGCGTTCTCCTGTATCGTGAGGCTCGCGGAGGTGTGGCGAATGAAGACGGTGCAGAGACCCTCAGAGACATCAGCATTGTGTACAATTGTCTGAATTCTATCAGTAATCTCCCACAAACCCTGACCTGAGGTGTGAACTCGACATGTTTCTATCATCTTGGTTACTCACTTAAGCTGTCTGTATCACTAAAGAAATCAAGGCTTTGAGTATAGACGAAATTTGACATTTTCCTACTTCCTGGCAATATGTGCACCTCATTACTATCTTTTAGGTGTTCTCCGAGTTTATGGTCCTCCTCTGCAAGCGAATCTCCAAATCATTCGTATTCCGAAGCGCGGTTGTGCTTGCGATTCTTTTTGCCAGTGCGCTCGTTGGAATCGAGACCTACCCGGGAATATTCGAGCGTCATAAAGATTTACTCCTAGGGCTGGATAAAGCCGTCCTACTTTTCTTTAGTTTTGAAATTGCAGTGAAGCTCATTGCCCGAGGTCGCCGGCCGTCTCTCTATTTCTACGACCCATGGAACGTCTTTGATTTTACTATCGTTCTGGTTTGTTTCCTGCCTTTGCATTTTGAGTATCTAGCTGCAGCACGTTTGCTCCGTATACTTCGGGTCTTGCGTCTTGTGACAGTGATTCCGCGGATGCAGGTGCTTGTTGGGGCTTTGCTGAAATCTCTGCCTTCAATCAGTTACGTGAGTCTTCTTCTCGGCGTTCTATTTTATGTCTATGCGGTGGTTGGTACGCTGATGTTTGGGCGTAATGACCCGATTCACTTTGGCACGCTCGCCATTGCGATGGTGTCCTTGTTTCGAGTTGTCACTCTCGAGGACTGGACGGACATCATGTACATCCAGATGTACGGAAGCGATAAGTATGCAGCGGAGAGTTACGTAGGCTTGGATGCGGTAGCAGCTACGATGCCGTTATTTTCAGTGCTCTACTTTGTGAGTTTTGTTTTGCTCGGCACAATGATCGTCCTGAACCTTTTTGTTGGTGTTATTCTCACTGGGATGCAGGAGCTTCAAGCCGAAGCGGATTTAGATCGAATCATTGAGCACCAAAAGGCCAAGCGACTCTCTATTGCAGATGAAATGCAGTTGCTCTCTTCTCAACTTGATACTCTGCAGGAGAGTGTCAATGCCGTGCATCGTCGAATTCGAAACGACGCGAACGCATATCGGGGGGTAAGCGACGTAAGCAACTTAAAGTGCTTCGAGGCGGCAGTGGCTAGTAATCCTGGCGTCCTCTGACCTCTTGCAACATGTCGATATAGGCGTCGTATCTCGACTGCGGTATTTCGCCGTTTTTAAGTGCTGACTGAATAGCGCAGTCGGGTTCCGCGAGATGCCAGCAGTTATTGAAGCGACAGTTTGCTGCGAAAGCCTCGAACTCTTTTAGGCTGTCTCTTACTTCTACGTCGCTTAAATGTGACACTCCAAAATTTTGAATGCCGGGCAGATCGATAAGAAGCGAAGGCTTGCCGGAACGGGCGTAGATATGAGCCTCGACATGTGAGGTGGTCTGCTTGCCCTGCCCAGTCCTTTGACTTACGTCTCCGGTTCGCGCTTCGGAGTTCGGTATTAATTCGTTGAGTAAGCTGCTCTTTCCGACGCCAGAAACACCGGCGATGGCAATTTTTTCTCTTTCATCCGGTTTCAAAAGTTTTACGATATCGCCCAGTCCCTCGCCGCTGTGAGCGCTTACGCAAAGAGTTTGAAGTGCGACTTGCGAATAGATTTGCTCCAAGTGGGAGAGAGCCTCTTTTGAATTCTCAAGGTCGGCCTTATTTAAGATAATGCAGGTTGGAATGTTTTCTTTATGGGCTGCCGCGAGCATCCGATCAAGAGAACTAAGGTTTAGTAGTGGTTCGGGGGCAGTGACCACCAGT
>QIGM01000536.1 GCA_003230795.1 bacterium | reverse complement strand
TTGAACGAAACTTAGCCGAGTACATACCTCTCATTCCTTACCTCGGCGCCGGCTTTGTTGCTACCGTTCTCGCTTTCGGCGCTACTCTCACATACCAGAATTCAAGAGACAGCCCTCTGCACGTTCACTGGGGAAAGCTGCTTCTCAGCCTTATACTCGCGACCTGTCTTGCTAGCTTAGTCGTATTCGTCTGTGAGTCTATGATTGTTACGCCGATTGAGCGGATACATTTTGTGAAGTACGCCGTACTCAGTTTCTTTTTGTTCTTCTCCCAAGGAGAGCAAAGTAATCGACGAAAAATGCTTGGTGCTTTTTTTCTGGCCGCTGCCGTTGGAGGTTTAGAGGAATGTTTACAGCATTTAGTTCCGACTCGAGTATTCGACCTGAGGGATATACTGATGAATTTGATCTCGGTTGGGACTGGAATCTGCTTTGTTTCTTTACTTCTCTACGTACAAAAACACGTATTGTTGTACGACCGTTAATTGACTTTGCCTAGTCACGAGCCGAAGACGCCGCGCGACGCTTATCGGCTTCCTGCTTGCGTCGTTGAATTCTTCGCTGCCTTGTCTCCTTCACAAGCTTACGAACATATTTATTGTGCTCTTTGAGCGTTTTGGAGAATTGGTGACGACCCGTTTCCAGATCCAGCACATAGTAGTACCAACCCTCATTAGACGGCGTGAGAACAGCTTCAAGTGAGGCTACGCTCGGCGAACCAATGGGTGTCGGGGGTAAACCACGATGCACACGAGTATTGTATTTATTGCTGCGATCTCGCAGATGTTTTCGAGTTATATTCCCTGCATAATCCTCGATTCCGTAAATAATCGAGGCATCAATTGCAAGTGCGGCACCCGCAGTATACCGCCGCCAAATAACCTCTGACACGAGGTCACGTTCATTATCAAAGGCGGTTTCCAATTCGATTAAGGAAGCGATATTGACTGCATCAGAGAGAGAAATATCTTTTTCCGCTACCCGCTCGACATAGTTTTCCGGCAAGCGTTTCCAAAATATTTCTACAGCCTTTCCTAGTGCCTGCTCGGCGGTCGGTAGTTCAGTAAACTGATAGGTGGCAGGATAAAGAAATCCTTCAATTGATGAAGACGGAATATTGTGCGACTTCAAAAAATCTGGGTCAGTCTTGAGCCTCCCAAACTCTTCTTCCGTCCCCACACCTTTCGCGAGAAGTCTGGCGGAAACTTGTCGAAAGGTAAAACCTTCCGGAATGGTATATTCGAGCACAATGGGTAAGTACACATCACCGGCGATTATCTTTTCCGCAATGTCTCGGGGGCTGAACTCACCTTGGAAAAGGTAATTTCCTGCCTGAAAACGATTATACTTGGAGAAAAAGCGCGCCCAAAGCTGAAATAGCTCTGCGCGTGAAATAAGCTCGTTGTTCTCGAGAATTTCACCGAGTTCCGCCAAGCCCGTGCCGCGAGGAAACTCGATTATCGTTTCAGCCGCTATGTTCCGAGGCTGTTCGCTCCAGCGTATCAGCGCGTCCTGCGCAAAGTAGCCGGCCGCAGCCAAGGTCAAGGTCAGTATAAGAACGCCTAGAAGGAGTTTATTCAGCATTAGTTCTCCGAGGTACTCGATTACTCTTTGTCTTTGACGATATAGTCATCATGAAAAGAAATTCCCGATAGATTGTAATGTAGCGGAAACACTTTGATTTGAGAAAGCCCCTTGCTTTGGCAGCAGCCTTCCGTAGAGAAAAAGCTAAACGCTTTTTCACGTGTTTTGATGACTATATTCTTTGTCCCCTTCGGGGAAACGTTCAGACGCCACGTAGGCTTCTCTGTTCGTTGCGAGGCAACATTACGTACTTAGATGAGTACTCATCTAGAAAAAAGAGCCTCCGTGGCGATTGATACGGACCCTCCGTAGGAGAGACAAAGAATATAGTCGTCAAGACACTGCAAAAACCCGATCAGGGTTTTTTCCATCAAAGTGGCTACGCTTTAGCCTAAAGCAACGAACGTTGTTCAACCTAAAAACGGGAATTTTAAAGTGCGACGACTATATACTGTATTTTGTCTGGCTGATCTAAATTATCTGAAAAACCTCTAATCACTCTAGGCAGCTAGGGCTAAAGCCGCAATCCGTACTGTTTTACTCTAAATTTGACAAAGAGCCTATTATTTTGATAGAGAATAGGTGCTTTTCCGAAGCATCTCGCGGCAATCCTAATCGAAATCCTCGCTTAGGTAGAACGCATAAGTTCGTAATATCAGTTACTTGCTGGTTCCCACACTGAAACCAGCAGAGTGATACCATTGATTTTTGGGTAATAGGAGCATCTTCATGACTGAGCGTCCTCGGGTGCTAGCTTTGTTACATTACGCCGGTCCACCTGTGGTGGGAGGCGTGGAAAGTGTGATGAACCATCACGCTCGCCTCATGAATGAGGACGGACACTCCGTACGCATTCTCGGAGGACGAGGTGAGGCTGTCTCGAAGGAAATTCCTTTTTATTCCATCCCGCTCATCGATTCCCAACAAGAAGAAATTCTTCAAGCCAAACAGCAACTAGACGTTGGCAATGTGCCAGATAATTTCGAAGTCCTTGTCGAAGAAATCAAGTCGCAACTTTTAAAAGCTCTTGATGGCGTAGAGATTCTCTTCGCACACAACGTCTTCACAATGTCTAAGAATTTGATGTTAACAGAAGCGCTTTGGCGCATTGCCAAAGAGGTCGACTCTTTAGAGATTGTCGCCTGGCATCATGATATCGCTGGGACAGCTGCTCGATATAGCGCCGAACTCCACAGCGGCGCACCCTGGGACCTTGTGAGTCAAGCCTGCCCTCACGGAAAGATGACGCATGTCGCTGTGTCCAAAACACGGCAAAAGGAGTTTGTTGAGCTTACAGGAACCGCGGAAGAAAACATTCGAGTAATACCTTCAGGTGTAGACACTGATCGTCTCAATAAGTTTGAAGCTTACACTCAAGAGTTTTGTGATTCCTTCCGTGCCTTGTTGGCAAAGCCAATGCTTCTTCTGCCTGTTCGCATCACTCGACGAAAAAACATCGAATTTGCTCTTCGCATTACTCACGAACTAGGCAAACTCATGCCGGGAGCGACATTGGTTGTCACTGGACCTCCAGGTGCTCATAACCCATCAAACAGCGTCTACCTTCAGGAGCTACGAACACTTCGTAAGGAACTCGACCTCGAACCTCCACGTGAAGGGTTTGGAGAGGCAGAATACCCTCAGGCTATCGCGCACTTTCTCAGCGAATTTTCGGACTCTTTTCTACCAGACGAGGTTATTGCTGATTTTTACCGCCTCGCTGACGCTCTGCTCTTTACCAGTGTCGACGAAGGATTTGGTATTCCCGTGATTGAGGCCGGGCTCGCTCGCTTACCAATATTTTGCAGCAATATCCCGCCGTTTAAAGAAATTGCGGGAGATCTTGCCAACTACTTTTCACTAAACGATTCGCCGGACGATATCGCAGCACGCATTGCGACAAGCTTCGCAGCTGACGATACTCACGCCCTCCGGCATAGAGTTCGAGCGACCTATAACTGGGGCTCGATTTATCAACAGCGTATCACCCCTCTATTGGAGATCACTTCATGACAGAGAAAAAAGGCGCGACAACTAATAAACGCACAAAGCGACCAAAGCCAAAGGTACTTGTCCCGATAATGCCGGAAAGTGACATCGAGTCGCTACTTACCACAGCTCGGCTCCTCGCTCATTCTTCACCGGTTCTCCTCCTTGGAATCGTCCCGATGGAAGAAGGTGAAAACCTAAGCGAGGGTGCAAAGCCTGCAAGAGATCTTCGAGGGCGGATTCAGGAAGCATGTGACCGAGAGACGCTGCGCGCGAAACCTCGAGTTCGAGTGTCCTACACGCCATGGGCCGATATCAAAGACGTGCTGCAACGTATGCCGAGCATTGAACTCCTCATCCTCGATTGGTCGAAGGAACTCTCTGCCTTGAAGCTCTCTGCACGCGAAATACTGACAAACCCACCTTGTGACGTTGCGGTCATCAAAGGACCTATCCCGAGTAAGCCTAAAGATATTCTCGTCCCAATGCGAGGTGGCCCTCATGCGGAACGCGCAATCAAAATGGGTATGTCCCTTGCCGCTCCTTTTGATGCTCAGGTGACAACACTTCGTCTACACAGAGCCGATGAGACTGAGGCTGAAGCAGAACAGTTAGGATTTGCTGGATTGGAAAAAGTGATCAGTGAAATCCCCCAACTCAACAATCAAACCGTTCTCAGTGATGATCGAATTAGTTCAATTCTAAGCTCAGCAAAAGGCAAAGACATTGTTGTAATGGGAACTGCGGCGCACGCATCTCAGATGGCGAGCTCTTTCGGAACTATTCCCGATGCCCTTTTTGAAAGCTGCGAAGCTGCAGTCATTGCGATTAAGACGAAGCGAGCGCTTCCAGAGAAAGTAGAAGTAAGTTCACTTGGAAATCGCGCGATTTCGATTCTCGTTGACCAATGGTTTGCGGAGAATACTTTTCATTCAGACGAATTCAGCAACCTCTACCAGTTAGCGGCACTGAAGGAAGAACGCGGAGTAACCATTAGCCTAGCCCTTCCGACTCTGAATGAAGAAGAAACCGTCGGCACGATCATCGATATCGCGAAGAAGAACTTCATGGAGGATCACTCCATCATCGATGAAATCGTGGTGATTGACTCTCAGTCAACTGACAGCACACGTGAGATAGCGAAAAGTAAGGGTCTACCGGTCTACATTCACCAGGAGATCTTGCCGCAACATGGCTCACGTCCAGGAAAGGGGGAGGCCCTGTGGAAGAGCTTGTATGTCACGTCCGGCGACATTGTAATTTGGTGTGATACTGACGTCAGTAATTTTCATCCGCGCTTTATTGCAGGACTGATTGGCCCACTACTGACGCGCACGAACCTTCAATTCGTTAAAGGATTCTATCGTCGTCCTCTTAAAACCGGTTCGGGTCGATTACAGAGTGGAAAAGGCGGACGAGTCACAGAGCTTACGGCACGTCCCCTGCTAAACCTCTTTTATCCTGAACTCTCGGGTATCATTCAGCCGCTCTCCGGTGAGTATGGCGGTCGGCGCGAGGCGCTAGAGAATGTCACCTTCACCTCTGGCTACGGAGTTGAAACTTCGGTGCTAATCGAGATATTCGAAAAATATAAGCTCGCTTCAATCGCACAGGTTGATATGATTGAACGAGTGCACAATAATCAGTCACTTCGCAACCTCAGCAAGATGTCTTTTGCGATAATCCAAACTCTTTTTGCTCGTTTGGAAAAACGCTATGGTCGCACCTTGCTGGAGGATGTAAACCGTACTATGAAGCTGATTAGATACGAAGAAGAGGGTTTCTCACTCGACGTTGAAGAAATAGCCGAACGAGAACGCCGTCCAATCAATGAAATACCAGAGTATCAAGAGAAGTTCGGTATCAATGCAGAGCAATCAGAAGCGCAAGCTGTAGCAAATGAAAGCGGACACTCTTACACTCCTTTGTATCCGACACGGGCAAACTGACTGGAATCTCGAAGGTAGGTACTGCGGCCAAACCGATGTCGAACTAAACGATACCGGTCGTTGTGGGGCTGAGACTCTTGCAGAAGATCTTCGATCGGAGCGCATAGACGCGGTTTATTCTTCAGACCTCATACGGGCTATTTCCACAGCCGAGCCCCTCGTGCGCTCACGTGACATCGAAATTCAGCATGACAAGCGATTGAGAGAAATTCATCAAGGTGTTTGGGAGGGTATGCTATTCCCTGATATCAAGAAGAAATACGCTGAACGCTTCGCTGAGCGCGCGCAAGATCCTATCTCTATTGCCCCTCCAGGCGGAGAAACCGTAGGAGAAGTGAAAAATCGAGTCACTAGCGCCCTACAAGACATCATAAATCGACATGAGGCTGGTTCGCGAATAGCGATAGTCGCACATGGATTTACGCTCGCAATCGCGCGAGTGCATTTCGGAAATATCGACATTCGAAAGGTTTGGGATTACATTCCACCGAATACCGAGGTGATAGAAATTAAGGTCCAAAAGCATGATACAGCTTAAATCGGAACCGACCTATAACATTGGTTTCATTTCCACTCGTTTTGCGGGAACGGATGGTGTTTCTCTAGAAACACAGAAATGGGCTGATGTGCTCGATGCGATGGGGCATAAGTGTTTTTATTTCGCAGGCCAATGTGACCGCCCTGATGAAATATCAATGGTCGTACCAGAGGCATTTTACCGACACCCAGAAGTACTTGAGCGACACACCGGATTCTTTAATCAAGAATGCCGCACGAGAGAAGACACAAAGTGGATCCATACTTGGAGAGAACTATTCGTTGACCATCTCTATAGCTTTATAGAAAAGTTTGAAATCGATTTACTACTACCCGA
>QIGM01000284.1 GCA_003230795.1 bacterium | reverse complement strand
TTTATCGGCTTGCTCTGTGCCTCTCTCATCCTGCTTGTTATGGGAACATTTTGGGCCCTGCGTCGCGGAGAGAAGGAAGCTTTTCCGAAGTATGAGTTTCTACCGAACGAACGGCGAACCTATGCGAACGAGTTTCTCGGATACGTTCATCCTCTGCTTGTCTATTCTGTAGTTGCACTACTTTGCGGAATTGCCGATCGTTGGATGCTGCAGAGTTATGCAGGGTCTGAGGAACAAGGTTTCTATGGCCTCGCGTATCAGATTGGCGCGGCATGCTTTCTTTTTACGGCAGCGATGCGTCCCTTGCTGACTCGTGAATTCGCGAAGGCGGGTGCCAGAAATGATGTCGCAGAGCAGGCCGTGCTGTTTCGTCGATATCTACCAGTGCTCTACTGCGTGGCCGCTTACTTCGGTATCTTCACTGTATTTCACGCCGACCTTATTACCGAGTTCATTGGCGGGCATGAATTCGAGGCAGCAGTGTCAGTGGTGCTTCTCATGGGATTCTATCCGATTCATCAGACTTACGGTCAGCTAAGCGGTGCCTTATTTTACGCGAACGCCGAGACGAAGACTTATCGAAACATTGGCTGCACGGGCATGCTTCTTGGCCTTCCACTAAGCTATTTTCTGATCGCACCGACTGATTCGGGCGGGTACGACCTTGGCGCTCTTGGGCTCGCCTCTAAGATGGTATGTATTCAGTTTTTTACCGTCAACATTGGCTTGTGGGTGAATACCAGGCGATTGTCTCTGTCGTATTTCAATCTTTTCATTCATCAGGGACTTGTCATTTTAATACTAGCGGCCACTGCGTTTGGGTCCCGTCAGCTGATGTCCCTAGTCGGGCTTAATTCTGTACTGTTCTTTTTGATGAGCGGGATTTGCTACACAGCGGCCTGTGGTGGCTGGGTGTTTCTTGCGCCAAAACTGCTTGGCCTGAGAGCTCAAGATTTGGATGTCGTAAAATCTAAACTCGGAACTATTTTTCGCTAGATTCTATTCTTAGCTTCTCTTCTGAGCTTCTCTTGCTAGCGATTTGAACTCTGGCACGATGAGGAGAGACTCGAGTGTGTCGAGGTCCATGCGGGCATTCTGATCGTCGGTCTCCTCGTAGGCTTGGATTCTTCTTAGTTCTCGTTGAACCCTCTGATCTCCCTCGTCGTTCTCCGCGCCGTAACTAATCATCCAAGGAGTATCTACCGAGTCGAGCTCTAGATTTCGAACTGCAGAGGACGAAAGAGCGAATTCGCTCACTCGCTTATGCTTAAGAATCTCAAGTTCTAAATGTGTAAAGTCTTCGATATATTGTAGCTCTTCCTCGGAGAGCTCTTTGCGCCACTTTTCCATAGACTCTGAGGAGATTGTGCTGAAGCCGCCGTAGGCTGAATTATCCGTCCATGGCTGATTGTTGTTGTTCTCGAAGCCCGAAACATCAAGCATCTCAGGAACGAACTCAATCTCAAGAAAATCGCAGAGCCTTCGCGCAGTCTCGTCTGGCTGAGAGACAAGCTCTTCATACCTCAACCAAACAAACTGTTTTGGGAATCTATGCTGAAGATAGAGTGCATAGGCCACTGACTTGCGCCAATGGCGGAGGATGAAGAGTAAGGGGTAGCGGTGAGAGAGAAATATAGCGCCCTTCTTTCTCGATGCAATAACCGCACGCGGATCGCGGATGATGTGGACGATTTTAAGTTTGCTATTCGAGACTATCGCCGGGGAAAGAAGCTCTTCGGCCCATGCTTGTTTGAAGCCGACATAGCGAAGCGCATCATGAGAGACGTTCTCTGGCGTGACTCTTCGTAAGGCGTCGAGGAGTTGCTCGAAGAGTTGGAGGAAGTTCTCGGCATTAATAGACTCCAGTTCTTGTTCAAGTGCTGGGACGTTTTCAAGCGCAAACGAACGTACTCTGTCCAGGACCGCGGGCAGTCGTGAAGGAGGAATGGGCACGTCGAGAGAGCAGTCACGCAAATGTCTTTTTAGCGAGAGATCCGTCTCACAAAAGCCGTGGCTGAGGGGCTTGTTGGGATCGAAGTCATCTCCCTCGAGAGCGCGACCAATTTCGTTTCGTAATTCAATAAAAAACCCAGAGTAGGGGTCAGCATAGACTGACATCTGAGGATGAGCGTTTAGAATCCGTGAGAGCAGAGTTGTTCCGGAGCGAATGATGCCGCTTACGAGCAGGGGTGCAATGTCGGAGTTCATTCAGGCCGCATTAAGATTAGGGAGTAAGACTCATTTAGTAACTTCTTGTTGAAGATGCTTATTCAAACAATTCAAGATATTTTTCGCAAATTAGTGAATCGGACGGTCTTGTTATCGCTGCATTAGGTAGCGCGGAGAGAAGTCTTTCCATCCGAGCGAAATCATCAGGTGTATCTATGTCGAGCTTAACAGAAGGGAATCGTATCTTCTCTTCTGCGACAGGACCCCCGATGAGGTAGCGGTCTCCTTGCTCGCGAATATAGAGCGTAAGATGTTCGCGATGCTGAGGCAGCTCAGCGAGACTGTTTACCGATAGCAGTAAGTCTCGTGAGCAGATCTCGGCACCGATACCATCTGGGTAGAAATTCTCTTCAGTAGGAATATGGTTAAAGGCGTAGTCGAGATTTTTGGAGAAGTAGTGGTCAATTAGTACGTCGATTTGCTCTCCTGAAACGAAAGGACAGTCGGCGGTTACACGGACGATGTGTTCGTAGTCGTGGAGCAGGGCGGCATCTACGAAGCGTCGTAACACATCGTTTTCGTCCCCTTGAAACACATCTATATTCTGCCTCTTTAGGTAGGCCGCAAGCTCTTCATCGAGATCTCTATCTGGAATACAAACGACGATGCCATCATATTTCTTGCTTTTCTGGATGCCTTCGATAACCCAATCGATGATCGGTTTGCCCGCTAGGGGTTTGATGCACTTGCCCGGTAGACGCGAAGAACCCATACGGGCCTGCACGAATACGCCAATCTTCCCTCTGTGATTATTTAATCCTTGATCATTGACCATTGGAAGACTTCGTCTTGTGGGATGGGGCACTTAGCGGTGCTTCCAACAATATCATCCCAAGCAGCAACCGGGATGCCAGTTCCCGGTCGTTTGTAGGTGATCATCGTTTCGAGAATCGTTTCGCCTGCCTCGATGTCGGTATCAGCGACAATGCTTCGCCTTGCGTTCTGGCGAGCACTCTCTTCGCTGGCGAGAGTGCTTTTATCGGCCGTGCCATAAAGCGTGTGCAGTTTCTCACACCGCGCAGTGAAATTGCGTAGGTCTTCCACGTCCATAGCATGATAGTGGTCGTTGCCAGGGAGCGATTTGTCGTGGGTGAAGTGCTTCTCGATAATGCAGGATCCCAGCAAAACCGATGCTACTAAGGCTGTCATTTCCTCGCATGGAACGGTGTGATCAGAATAGCCTATCGTTTGGGACGAATATCGTTCAGCCAGAGTCGTAATCATTCCAAGATTCGCGTTTGCTTCAGGTGTTGGGTAGTTCAAAACGCAATGGAGGAGGGAAAGCGAGGTACAGCCACAGCTCTCGAGTAGAGCGATTGCGGCATCGATTTCTTCCATAGTTGCAGCGCCTGTCGAGAGGACGACGGGTTTCCCTTTGGAGGCAATTTGCCTTAGTAGCGGGATATTGGTGATGTCGGCAGATGCAATTTTGAAAAACGGTATCAGCGGATCCAGAAGCTCTACGGCATCTGCGTCGAAAGGAGTTGAGACGAAATCAATATCGACTGATTCACAGTGTGCGGCAAGTTCTTTGTAATCAGATGGGCCAAAGGCGTCGTATTTCTTAAACAGCTCGAACTGGCTTGTTGTGGCTTCACTGTTTAGATCCCAATAGGCTGGGCTCTGTTTCGAAGCGATTCGATTAGCTTTGTAGGTTTGAAACTTGGCGGCGTGCGCGCCGCCAAGTTTTGCAAGCTCGATCAGCTCTTTGGCTTTCGACATGCTTCCCTCATGGTTTACACCAATTTCTGCGATGATGTAGGGCAGGAGAGGGGTGGGGTTAGTTATGCACTGAACGAAGGTTTTTCGCATGATCATTCCCCGGAGATTAGTCCGCCTTTACGTGGTGAAAAGTAGCATTTAATTCGTCGCATTCGACTTTTGAGCGATTTGAGGTCCATAGGCAGCGATGACGTTCATTGCGGTTTCCACTGCAGTGCCGTTGGACTGAATGAGTTCGCTCGAAGCGATAGTATAGCCGTGATTCTCCAACAATGCACTGTATGCATGGCTGTAGGCGAGATATCCACGTGCAACGTGTAGAGAATCCTTTTCCTGACTTGTGGTAATCGGCTCAGAGAGCAGTAGTTGGAATTTGTTAGCTAATTTCGGTAATTCCGAAAAAAGAAAATTCAGCTCTTCTGGACAGAAATATTCTAGAGTTCCATGAGTCAAGATTACTGTGTCTTCGAGCCGATGCTTTTGAAGCTCGGCAATCGCCTCGCCACAGATGAACTCAATAGAATGATTCTGGAAGCGCTTTCGGTTTAGAAGAGTTTGTTCTTGATTTAAATCGATTCCAACTACAGAGCTAAATTGCGGAAACTCGCTTGCGAGGTGATGGAGAAGCTCTCCGTTCCCACAGCCAATCTCGATCAAGGAGGTTGTTGCTGGATTACTGTCCAGGAAATGCTCCAGATTGCGAAGAAGCGAAGGAAGGGTCTTTTCCGGTAGTTTTCCCTCTCGCTGGGAGTGCCAGGCTTTGCCTGATTCAGCAGACCAGAAATCCGTTCTACTCATGCTCATCTGCTGCGCGGAACTGCTGGAATAATACTTATAAATTATTCCGTGTTGGATGAGAGCATCAAAGAGTCGTTTGCGGGTGTTGCCGCTAAGCATTTCAACGCGCATGGCTGAGATGTAGGTCTCTGGCAAAAGCGGAAGGAGCATGGCTCCCAGGCGACCATGCATATTTGTCTTCTTTAAGAAATCGCGGATAGCGTTAACCAAGCTTTTCGCAAGCCTCTTTAATTGATTCAATGATGTAGCTGCGGTCCGAATCTGAGAGCCAGTGATGAAACGGGAAAGAAATCATGTTGTCGTAGAATCTATCGGTGTTCGGACAGTTCGCTTCGCCGAATCCGAATTTTTCGTAAAGCGGGTAACGATTCAAGGGGCAGTACTGAACGACACACTTAATTCCCTTCTCATACGCAAGGAAGGCGAGATAGTCGTCGCGAGAAGCAGCCGACTGGGTTTCGTCAAAGAATGCCGGTAGAAGGTGATAGGCATGTCGAAGGGAATCCTCCCTGTGGAACGAGAACTGCGGATACTCTGTCAGCGCGTCTATAAAGTTTAGTGCCGCCGAGCGTCTCTGAGCGGCAATCGTATCGACTCGCTCTAGAAGCTTCTCGCCTAGCGCACATTGAACTTCACCAAGGCAGAAGTTGTTAGGCCACATTTCTGCAAAAGGAACATCAACATCAGACATCGCTGGCTGCCAATAATGCTCACGCTGATTCGCTGGATAGGGAAAGTGACCATTGTGTCGAAGAGCTGGCGTTATCTTGGCTAGTTCTTTGCTTGCGACTCGCAGGATCCCACCTTCTCCGAGTGTGGAGATGTTTTTATGTGAGTGGAATGAAAAAGCAGCGAAGTGGCCGAAGGATCCGACCTTTTGCTTTTCAAGCTCAGCGCCGATTGCTTGAGCAACGTCTTCAACAACGAGCAGGTCATGCTTTTTAGCGAGCGCCATTATCTCTTTCATGTCCACCGCGTAGCCATAGAGATGGACAACGACAAGGACCTTGGTTTTAGAGGTAATACAGGCTTCAAACTGCGCAGCACTTGCTACACGCGTATCGAAGTCTATATCCGCCCAAACGATCTTAGCGCCTTGCTTGGCGAAGGGGTAGGCGGAGGAGGTGTAGGTGTGGGCAGGTATAATAACTTCGTCATCTGCACCGAGTTCGCATAGCTGTGCAGACATCTCAAGTGCAGCAGTGGCGGTAGCGACTGCAAAGCAATTTTCAGCACCGAGATACTCCGCAAAGCTTGCCTCGAATTTCTGCTGATACGCGCCTTGGGTCAAAGGGTCGGCGGAGCGCATTGCTTCGAGAACAACGGCTTCCTCTTCCTTCGTGTACTTCAGGCCTCTTCCGCTAAAGTTTACTTGTATTTTTGAAAGCTCTTTCATCGGTAATTCCTTACATGCGTTCAAATAGCGAGCGCATTTTCTCCGGACTTAGAATGTCTCGAAACCCTTCACCGAGCGCATTCTCGAGGGGCTTATTGTGCACAATAGAAGACTGATAAAGTGCGGCTAACTCTTCCTCGGAGCACTCTGCGCATACACCTGTCGGCAACGTAATCTTTTGAGCGTCAAGCATTTGATGAAAGATGTCCGTTTCGGCTGGGTAGAACTCTTCCATTACATTCATCACAAGGCAATTGGCGAGACAGTGCGGAGTGCCGAGAACGACACTTAGG
>QIGM01000230.1 GCA_003230795.1 bacterium | reverse complement strand
TTAGCAATGTTCCAAGATAATGAATTCTCGCTCGTTCTATCCGACCTGAAGCTGCCGAACAAAAGCGGACTCGACTTCCTTAAAGAATCAAAAGTCCTCGATAACTCAATTCCAATCATCGTGATGACCGCCTACGGCAGCATAGATACAGCCGTACAGGCAATGAAACTCGGTGCTACGGACTTCATCACCAAGCCATTTGACCCCTCAATGCTATGCAATCTCATCGCCCAAGTCTCTCAGCATAGACGAATAATCGATCGCAAAATGCGCAATCAGGACCGTCGTATCCTCACGCAAAGCCCTTCAATGGAGCAGGTGCTAATGCAGGCGCGTAAAGTCGCGCCGCTCAGCACACCGGTGCTAATTCTTGGTGAGAGCGGCACTGGAAAAGAGCTTTTAGCTCAGTTTATCCACGAGCAAAGTCCTCGAGTCGAGAACAGCTTTGTCGCTGTAAACTGCGCATCCATGCCCGGAGATTTGCTTGAAAGCGAGTTCTTCGGTCACGAAGCAGGCGCTTTTACTGGCGCCACAGAACAGCGTCTAGGATTGTTTGAAGTCGCAGATAGAGGCACTATCTTTCTCGATGAAATTGGCAATATGCCCCACCAATTGCAGGTGAAACTGCTCAGAACCTTGCAAGAATCAGAGATTAAGCGAGTCGGTAGCAGTATTACTCAAAAGGTAGATGTGAGAGTGGTCTCTGCGACCAATTGCGATATCGCTCAAGAAGTAAAAGACGGCGGCTTTCGCGACGATCTCTACTACCGACTTGGTGTGATGGTACTAGAGATTCCACCTCTTCGTGAGCGACCAGCTGATATCACCCTACTCACTAAGTACTTCGTAAAGCGTTTCGCCACTGAATTGGGAAGTGAAGCTAAAACGCTCACACCAGAAGCACTGAACTATCTCGCAAGCCACAGATGGCCAGGTAATGTGCGTGAGCTAGAGAACACTATCGAAAGGGCGATGATATTTGCCGATGACACACCACTGCTCACCCCTGAATGTTTTGAACTCAGCATAGACGCGGCAAGCGCGGGCAGCCAAGGTATGGAAGCAATGAGCTTGCCGGAAATTGCCGGAATAGCCCTTAAACAAGCGGAAGTAACTGCGATTCTAAAGACGCTTACTGAAACAGGTGGCAACAAGTCCAAAGCTGCAAAGCTACTTGGTGTAAGCTACAAGACTCTTCTTAATAAGATTAAGGACTACGAGATTTCAAAAGATCAGTTCGCTAGTGCCTAAGATTGCGGCGGGCTGTAAGGCTCTGAATCTGTAAATTCGGTATGGATTTTATCGATCTCTTAAACGAATAACATCGCATAATGACTGTAAGAACCCAGCTTTCTCGCCAAATTCAGATAGTGATTTCTTCGCCAAGTTAGCGGATTCCGCCGCAAGCTCTTGCGCACGCTCTAAACCACAGACACTGACATAAGTAGGAGTGCCTCTCTCTTCGTCGGAGCTAAGGTCTTTTCCCATAGCCTCTTCGCTAGAGGTGACATCGAGAATATCGTCCGTAATTTGGAAGAGTAAGCCAAAGTGATGGCCAAACTCTTCTAGCCTGCTCTGCATAGCTGCGCGCTCTAACTCTGGAAGAAAGTGGCTCGGAATGCTTAGCGCTGCTCGAATCAAGGCTCCGGTCTTCAGTGAATGCCGCTTTTCTAGCTCTGCTAATTGCTGCTCGAAAGTGCCTTTTTTAGGGGCTGAAACGTCTAGCAGCTGACCTTCACAAAGATCCATTGAGGCCTTAGCGATGGTGTCGAGAACGGCTAAGCGAGTTTCTGCTGGGATACTTCGATCGCTAGTCAGAACTTTATAAGCCTGAGCCTGAAGATGGTCTGCTGCGAGCAATGCAGCCGCCTCGCCGAACTTAATATGGGCTGTTGCTTGGCCTCTTCGAAGGGAGTCGTCATCGAGAGCTGGAAGATCATCATGGATCAGCGAGTACACATGGATATACTCTAACGATAAGCAGGGTGTGCGGAGAGAATCGAGTTTCACGTCTAGCATTTCAGCCACAGCCAAACAGAGCACCGGGCGAAGTCGTTTGCCGGGCAACTGAAGAGTGTAGCTTGAAATTTCCGCTAAGCCGCCAGCAGACCCTGAGACCTGAGGTTTAAGCCAGGCGTTAAAAATGTTAGCTAACCTATTGAAATCGCTAGTGTTTTCTGCTTTCACTTATCTAGCTGTCCCACTGTCTAGCTGTCCCACCGTGGGACACTTAACTCGAGAGTAGACGGTCGTAAATCTCTTCAAAGGCTTCCTCTGAGTAGAAGTCCAGTACTAGCTTACCCTTCTTGGGGTTACCTGAATTTCGAACTATCTGAACCTTTGTTCCCAGCGCTCGCTGAATGTCTTCCAAGATTCGCGTATCCTCAAGACTAAGCGCCTTCGTTTGTTTTGGCTTAACTGTCCCACCGTGGGACACCTTGCTGTTTCTGCCTTTGAACTCTTCAATCTTCTCCTGAAGATTGTTACGGCTGATGTTATCGAGATTTTCGACAAGCGCTTTACGAACGGCTCTATCTTCTACGTCCTTAAGTAACAAGATTTTGCTCTCTGCGGCTCCAGCAATTAAAGCAGCTTGTAAGTCATCCGGAAGTGAAAGGATGTCGAAGCTACGTTGAACCTGGGACTTAGAAACTCCCAGCTTCTTTCCGATGTCTCTTACCGAAAGAGAAAACTGGTCTCTGAGTTGACCCACCGCAATGGCCTTCTCCATAGAGCTGAGGTCTTGTCGCTGGATGTTTTCAACTAACTGCTTGCTGAGAGTGGATTCCGCACTGTCCTCGTCCGTATCGATAACTGATGGAATGGTATCTAAGCCAAGCAGTTTGCTCGCGCGCAGTCGTCGCTCACCAGAAACCAGTCTATATGTGCCGGCTCCTAGAACCCTTACACGTATTGGGCAAAGAACGCCGAACTCTTTAATCGACTCTGAAAGCTCTTTTAGGGCCTCCTGATTAAACAAACGGCGAGGCTGGTCCGGATCAACATCGATATCCTCAATAGGGATAAAGCGAAAAGGACTTCCCGATCTCGTGCGTGATTCGAGGGTCGGTCCGCTAAGGAGTGGATTGACGTCGAATGTTACCTTTCTTCTGGTCATTTAAGCAGACCTCCTGAGCAAGTTTTCCATAATCCTCAGCACCGCTAGAGCGTGCATCGTAACGAAAGATTGATACACCGCGAGCCGGAGCCTCAGCGAGTGCAACGTTTGTCCTAATAATAATGTCAAAAACTAAGTCGCCAAAGTATTCTCGCACTGTCTCTGCGACGCTCTTCGATAGCCGGCGTCTAGAATCATGCAAGCAAAGCAGCACCCCCCCTACCCTAAGCGAAGGGTTGTAAGCACTACGAACCTGGTCAATGGTGTCGAGTAATTGCCTTACTCCATGCAGAGCAAGAAACTCACTTTGAACTGGAACGATTACTTGTGACGCGGCGACTAGGCCGTTTAGTGAAAGTAAACCGAGTGAAGGTGGGCAGTCTATAAAGATATAGTCGAAATCATCTTTTACGGAGTCTATCGCTTTGCGAAGCAATAGCTCTCGACCTATCACTCCTCCAAGCTCTAAATCAGCGGCGCTCAGTAGAAGACTTGCCGGGGCGAGAAAAAGATTATCTTCAACCTCCATCGTAATCTCTTTGATAGGAATGCCATCACGCAAGACTTCATACATGCTTCCGGCTTCTGCGCTCGCATCACACACATAACCATAGTGGGCTGAAAGATTGGCTTGGGCATCCAAGTCAATCGCAAGCACCTTGTTTCCAAGCTGGGCTACACCGGCAGCCAAGTTAGCTGTCGTAGTAGTCTTCCCTACTCCACCCTTCTGATTAACTATCGCATAGATTCTGTCCACAAGAGCCTCACTCGATCTTTACACTACAAGCCGAAAAGCGAATCGCTTTCTAGCAACGGCACCTTATGTCAGTACACGTGTACTGACATAAGTAATTCAAGCGCGTTTCCTCCGCAAGTTAGGGCTTATTTTTCGACGCCCGCCATGTGTTATTAGTAAAAACAGCTACTTAGCGGTTTAACTCAATACCCGATTTTGCCTTTTTTCTCCTCTTATTACGCTAAATATCATGTTATTTTCGAACTAAGAGAAGTTGCGCATGCGCCCTTTCTTTAGTAATATTAGATACTTAGACAACGCTCTTGATTACCCGCCCCTATCTATCGTGTTCTGAAGTAAGACTAATTCGTCCCAATGCACGGGCTTTGACATAAGGATATCGTGCTTTGAATTAAGTGGCTCAAGAGCCAACAACAAGCCGGAGAATGGCCTTTTGTGAAATGAACTTAAGAAGTCGATGCACGAACGGGAAACGAAGCTTAATTGAGCCGCTTCTAGCCTAAATTTCTCGTGCAACGAGAGTAAGTAAAGCGTGTTTTGAAATAATCGCTATCGTGATTTGAGTAGCAGCGTATCGTGATTCGAAGATGAAAACAGCGTGAAACGAAATAAAAAACGAGCCTTAAGCCACTGATATTATTAGATTTTCTGGCCTTGTACTATAGTACTTATTTAAAAAAACTATATTGATAAAACTTCAAGTACCTTGATACAAATCTCCAACTGACTTAAAGCTAGTTAAAGTAAGTTTTGTTTTTTGTGTTAAGGAATACATGCACTCATTCTCCAAATCGAACCCAGTTCCAGATCAACTGGCGATGAATTCAAACCGCGAACGAACTCATCTGCACGAAAGTGCTCGGCCCCATCTGCACGAAAGTGCCCGGCGGCAGAATCCGGCAACGGAAAGCCAGAGCGCGTCTAAATTTGCTTTTAGTTTTAGCAAAGCAGGAGCAAGTTCTCGAGATGAAATGAACTTGGCCGAGTTTCCGCTTGCCGTTCTCTCCACGAGAAGCAATCCGAACATAAAAACACTGGAATTTAGCGATCATCATCGGCAGCCAAACGGCGAGCTCAGCGAACGCAAATGGATTATCACCGGAGCTGACAAGTTCGGTCTTCCAACCTCTACCGACGATGACGTGGTTTTAGGCCTGATGCGGATGAGCATGGACCAGGGTTTTCGCAACCGAAAAGTCTATTTTACGCGATATGAGCTCCTAAAAACGCTTCGCTGGAGCACGGAGGGACGTAGCTATAGCCGTTTAATCAAGTCGCTCGATCGACTGAGTGGAGTTCGAATTCGCTCTTCAAATGCGTTCTACGATAATTCCAGCAAGGCGTATCAAACCAGAAACTTCGGTATCATCGATGCTTACGAGATCGTAGATAACCGCGCCAAACGGGTATCTGCCAGCCGCAAGGGCGCTGATGAAGAGAACTCAAAAAGCTTCTTTATCTGGAGCGAGGTTCTATTCAACTCCTTCAAGTCCGGCTTCGTAAAAAAGCTCGATTTGGATTTCTATTTCGCCTTGAAAAGCGCGGTTAGCAGGAGATTGTATCGCTATCTTGATAAGCACTTCTATTACAAATCCACTGTGGAGATTCCACTTCACCTGCTCGCATTTGAAAAGATCGGACTTTCACGTAGCTACAAGTACGTTTCAAGCATTAAGCAACAGCTTGAGCCTGCAGGCGAAGAGCTAATTGCCCTTGGTTTTCTTTCTACCTTCGAGGTCAGCGGTAGGGGAGAACAAGCAGTAGCGCGTTTTCGCGCATGCAGAGGCGGCATAAATGATAATGGTGTGCTGTCTAATGCGCCCTTACATCAGCAAGGGGAGGGGAGTAAAATCTCGCCAGCGACAAAACTGTTTCGAGCCTTAGTAGGTCGCGGCATCGCCGAACCTCAAGCTCGAAGGCTAGTCCGCAAGAAGTCAGCCAGCGATTGCCTAAAACTCGAGCCAATCCTCGCCTACTACGACCATCTCTTGGCGACCAATGATCGCAAAGTATCAAAGAACGCCGTTGGCTTTCTTTATCGCGCAGTGGAGGCACCGCACCGCTTCACAGTTCCTGATGAGTTTGCTGAGGCTAGCCTCAGCGCTGCGCGGGTACCTGGTGGCGCTGCGCGGGGCCGAGGACGACCCGAACTAAAGGTATTTACTTCATCAGCACGTTCGCAAGCGGCTGAGGCTGTGCCTAGTACCGGAAGCGCTTCGCGGGATTCTGTCAGCGCTCCGAAGGGAAACAAGCAAAGTATCAGCGATGCCGAAGTTGCGGCGGCGGCGTCAGCGCTTGGAACTGCGGGCGTGGAAGAGGTGCGGGCTGCTGTGGAAAAGCGAATGCTGTTTCTCAAGTCAGTTTTACAAAACGAGCACTACGAAGAAGCACTCGGTAATTGCATTCGAGAAGAGCTAGTAAAGGCGGTTAAGTCCTAAGATTGTCATCAAAAGGGGAAATTCTCGATAGCTTTGAATGTCTCGTAAGGTAATTGATTTGTAAGCGTTCAGTAGGATAGGTGTATTCTATAAGAACGGGTCATTAACGTTGTAATTCTAGGCTAGTACGAAATTGTCAAATGCTAATCGC
>QIGM01000015.1 GCA_003230795.1 bacterium | reverse complement strand
TTGCTTTCACAGTAAACCAAGCAGCGTCATACGCCTGTGCAGAAAGAAGCTCCGGCTCCGTCTTGAACTTCTCTAAGTACTTGCTCACAAAGTCGGCAACTGTTGGCTTCTCACTTCTTGGGAAAAACGGAGCCACATAAACCGCTCCATCAAGCAGCTGACCGTATCCACGAACGGCAATGGGGTCATTCCACTGCGCAGGTCCAAGAAGGATAGCAGAGTTAAGTTCAGAAGAATCTAAGGCTGCTAGTACTTGGAAGGAGTTCTCTAGCGAGTCCGGAATAAACACGGCCTCGGCTGATGTCCGCCCAACACGCGCTACAGCGTCAGTTGCTGATATCTCATTTCCTTGTAGATACGAAACTTGATCTACTACCTGCACTCCTCGACGAGCCGCCTCTCTAGAAAATAGAGTTGCAAACTCTCTGCCCGATTCCACCTCAGGGTAGACAATCGCAACGGTGGTAATTTGCAGTTCAGTCACGGCATAAGCAAGAAGCTCAGCTACCTGACTCTCCGCAGTCGCACCAAGACGGAACACTGACTCACCGAGCGCAGGCACTCCTTCACGTTTGGTAAAGGAGACTATCGGAACACCGAATTTTTGAGACTGCCGAGAAACTATCTCTGTTGTCTTTACTAAGAGCGGCCCTAGGACCAGATTAACATTCTGTTCAGTCACCAAGCGTTGGTACTCAGTCTCGGCGACAAGTGGCTCGCCCTTGGTATCCGCAAAAACAACACGCACATTCTCTTCGAGCATCTCAGAGACTGCGAATTCCACGCCTTTCTTTACTTTCTCAGCGTGCGCCGCATACTTCCCAGAAAGTGGTAGTAAGACGCCCAGCACGAGCTGGTCACCACTCCTCGGCGCGATACGTGAAGTCACAGGGATTGGGAGAGGAGTATTTTCAATCTGCGCCATACGTGGCACATCACTGGCTGGAATCTCCGGACGATAGAGCAATGGACTAAACCAGTTCTGCCGTCGGGACATATCCGCAGATGCACCACGAGCACGTCGTAACTTTTCTCGTGTAAAGATACGTCCAGCAAAGGCATCTTCTTCCCAGCGCTGCGCGTAAGAAGAGAAGGCGCCGCTAGGTAATCGAGCGACGATACGTTGGGATTCGGCAATCGCGCGTCTGGCGTAGACCCCTTGCCCGTTTGTCTTATTAGATATCATACCAAACCAGGCAAGCGCTTGATCCCAATCTGATGTGTGGGTGTAGGCATAAGCAGCAACCATCGCAAAGCGTGGGTCAGCGTCTGCAGCCTGGAGATTCTGTACTTTCAGATAAGTCGAAAGAGACTTTAGCGCGGTTTCTGATTTTCCAAGCTTTAGTAGAGTGCCTAACTCTCTTAGCTTCGCTTCTTGCTGCACTTGCGGCACGGCTGCCCGACGACTCGCCTCGCGGTAAGCATAAAGAGCTGACTCAAGATCTCCTCTCAAGAGAGCTCTTTCGGCGCTCTCTATCGTTGGGTCTCCGAGTGAATCAGGACTCCATAATTGCCAAGGTGGTGTTGGAATTGGCTTCGGGCTTCTTCGCGCTTCGCGAGGTTGGCGATTAGAAACTTTAGTATTATCGTCCTGTGAGGTATTTCTGACCCGTGAGGTATCTCTGGAAGGAGTGGTAACGCCGCAGGCAAGGACACCGAAAACGCATGCGCCGGCGATGATAAATTTGACTAGATTAAATCTATTCAAACTATTCAAAGAAATCCTTAACTTTGTCGAAAAACGTACGCGACTCATTTGAAGTTGGTTTCCCTTCTATCTTCGACAAGGCCTCTAGCATCTCTCGTTGCTCGTCGGTTACTGTTTGCGGAACGTAGACATAGACTCGAATATGCTGATCACCCACTCGCCCAGTGTGCATATCGACTATACCTTTCCCTCGAAGTCTAAACACCTTTGCTGAGGCAGTGCCAGGCGGAATTTTTAGCATTTCTTCGCCTTCTAGCGTAGGAATCGCAATCTCTGCGCCTAAGGTCGCTTGGCAGTAGGTAATAGGGAATTCACAGAGAATTTCAGTATCTTGGCGCTTAAAGAATGTATGTTGGGCAATGGCAATCTCTACATAGAGGTCGCCAGGAGGGCCGTCTGTAATCGCCTCACCCTCACCGCGAAGCTTCAGCCGCTGTCCAGTGTCTATTCCCGCAGGAACCTTGACCAATAGTTCTGTCTCCTTCTCCCCAACGGCAGCACCACCGCAAGAAGGACAAGGGTCGACAATCATTGTGCCTTCACCGCGACATACTGAGCATGTGCGAGCAATGGTGAAGAATCCTTGCTGCACTCGGGTCTGACCTGAGCCGCCACAATGTCGGCAGGCTTCTGGAGAGCTGCCATCACGAGAACCAGAGCCTTCACAACCGTCACAAGGAATAGGCTTTTTTAAAGTGATTGTTTTCTCGATACCCTGAGCAGCCTCAACAAGGGAAACCTCGAGTTGATACCTGAGATCGCGACCGCTTCTTTGGCGACGTTGCTGAGCACTGCCGCCAGCGCCACCAAAAAACGCACTAAACAGGTCTCCGAAGATCTCGTCGGCAAAACCGGAGAAGTCTTCAAATCCATTGCTTCCTAAGCCGGCATGACCATACTGATCATACTTTGCTCGGGTCTCGGACTTAGAGAGAATCTGGTACGCCTCAGAGGCTTCTTTGAAACTCTCTTCCGCTTTCTTATCGTCGGGGTTGCGATCTGGATGAAACTTTAGAGCGAGCTGGCGGTAGGATTTTTTGATTTGGTCACCGGAAGCCGCTTTCTCAACACCCAAGACCTCGTAGTAATCACGTTTCGACAACTCAGTGCTCCTTACCTAAACGACCAATCTTCGAATACCGGACGCGGTGACGACCTGCTTCAAAACTAGCCTCTCGACGTCGATCGCGCGTTTTGCGCGATAGGACAACGTTACAGAATCAATTCAAAAGACTTTCGCTAGTTTACTTCCTCGAAGTCAGCATCGACGACTTCTTCCTCTTCTTCAGTAGAAGAAGTATCAGCTTCCTCTGCGGAAGCCTCAGCCCCCGCTTCAGTCGCTCCGTCGGTAGAGGCTTGCTCATACATCTTCTTCGCGAGTGTATGTGAAGCCTCAGAAAGCTTCTCAGCTTCCGCTTTCAACTCATCCGGATTCTGATTATCGGCAAGCACCTTCTTCGCATTGGCTACGGCTTCCTCAATCGAAGTCTGATCACTCACATCAAGTGTTCCACCATGCTCTTTAAGCGAATTTTCCGTAGAGTAGATTAAACCGTCGAGCTGATTTCTAGCTTCAACCAAATCTCTTCTCTTTTTATCGTCCTCAGCATGCGATTCCGCCTCTCTAACCATATTGTCGATCTCATCCTCAGACAGACCAGAGCTTGCTGTAATCTTAATAGACTGCTCTTTGCCAGTTCCAAGATCCTTTGCCGACACATGGACAATACCATTCGCATCGATATCAAAAGTAACTTCGACCTGAGGCACACCGCGTGGCGCGGGCGGAATTCCTAAAAGCTCAAACTTCCCGAGAGTCTTATTATCTGCCGCCATTTCCCTCTCTCCCTGCAGCACATGGATACTAACCGCTGGCTGGTTATCGGAGGCAGTAGAGAAAATCTGGCTCTTACGAGTAGGAATCGTTGTGTTCTTCTCGATCAGTTTCGTAGACACTCCACCTTGAGTTTCAATTCCAAGACTAAGAGGAGTCACATCGAGTAGAAGAACGTCTTTTACGTCTCCCTGTAGAACACCCGCCTGAATAGCAGCACCAACTGCAACCGCCTCATCCGGGTTAACTCCTTTACTAGGAGCTCTATTGAAGATTTCTTGTACCTTCTCTTGCACCGCAGGCATTCGAGTCATTCCACCAACAAGGATAACCTCATCGATGTCACTTGCCGAAAGGCCCGCGTCCTTCAACGCCGTGACGCAAGGTTCTTCAATTCTTTTGAGTAAATCAGAACACAAGGCTTCAAGCTTAGAACGGCTAAGCTTAATGTTAAGGTGTTTCGGGCCACTTTGGTCGGCAGTAATAAAAGGCAAGTTGATGTCAGTCTCTGCAGACTGAGAGAGTTCGTGTTTTGCCTTCTCGGCAGCTTCCTTTAGACGCTGAAGCGCCATGGTATCTCCACGGAGGTCGATGCCCTGGTCTTTCTTAAACTCGTCTGCAAGAAACTCAACAATCTTCAGATCGAAATCCTCTCCTCCAAGGAAGGTGTCACCGTGTGTTGCTTTTACTTCGAACACACCATCACCAAGCTCGAGAACAGAGATATCAAACGTTCCACCACCAAGATCGAAGACAGCGATCTTTTTGTCGCCCTTTCGCTCAATACCGTATGCAAGGGAAGCAGCAGTCGGCTCGTTGATGATTCTCATCACTTCCAAGCCTGCGATTCTTCCGGCGTCTTTAGTTGCCTGACGCTGAGCATCATTAAAGTAAGCAGGGACTGTGATCACAGCCTGAGACACCGTCTCGCCAAGATAGTCTTCTGCCGTTTGCTTCATCTTTTGCAGAATGAATGCTGAGATTTCCTGAGGAGATTTCGCTTCGCCTTTGAGCTTTACCGCAGCGTCGCCGTTGTCCATCTGGACAAGCTCGTAGGGCAAAACGTCTTGAGCTTTGCTGACAGCAGCGTCACTCATTTTGCGCCCAATTAAACGCTTCACAGCGAAAATGGTATTTGTGGGATTGGTTACGGATTGTCGCTTGGCAATTTGACCAACGAGACGCTCACCTGATTCATTGACCGCAACAACAGAAGGAGTGGTTCTACCACCCTCACTGTTTGATATTACCACCGGGTCACCACCCTCCATCACTGCGACACAAGAGTTCGTAGTTCCGAGGTCAATTCCGATAACTTTACCCATTTTTTTACCTTCCGACTTGTCTTAGAATTCGATCTATTTCAGCTAGCGAATTTACAAAAATTATCCCTACACGCCCAGATGCGGAACGGTAGAGTGTGAAAATAACGATATATTATAAGGCCTTAGCCTAGTTCCCCCGAAAGGAGACCCGAAAGGAGACCCGAAAGGAGAAACTACCACTTGGCTTCATCTTAGAGTTAATCATCATTTGCCTAGCATGCAAGCTGTCGGGGCAAATGTCTGAAGAAAAATCAGCCCTTAGGAGTAAGCAGTGGCTTACTCCTCGCCCTCTTCTCCTTCGGGAGCAGCGATCGGTCTTTCCGCGCTCACTACAACCTGAGCGGGACGCAGTAGCTTACCCTTGAAGTAATAGGCCTTTTTGAACTGCTCAATGACCATCCCTGGCTCATGATCCTCAGAAGGAACTGTGGCCAGTGGTTCATGCTTGTTAGGGTCGAACTCTGTGCTTACCGCATCTTCACCCACAATCGAATGACGATCGAGCACATCTTTAAACCGCTTTAAAATCAGCTCCAGACCTTGCAAAAGCTCCTGCGAAGAAACGCTTTCATCTTGAGCAGCGGCGCGTTCGAGATCGTCAATCACATCGACGATATCTCTACCCAAACCCTCTCCAGCATAACGAATCAAATCTGCACGATCTTTCGCGTTACGCTTCTTGACGTTTTCTAGGTCTGCAAGCGCTCGCACATATTTATCGTAGTTCTCTTGAGCTTCTTTTTGGTGGCTTTCGATAATACGAGCTGCAGTATCTAGCTCGTCCTCTTGCACCTCCTCTTGCACCTCGGAATCGGATTCAAGAGAGACTTCCTCATCTTCGTCATATTCGAGGGTCTCTCCCTGCTCAGCTTCATCATCAAGAATTCGCACCTCGATTTCCTCGCCTAAATCAGGCTCCGGCTCTAGCACATCTTCGGTACTCGACATCTGATTCTCCTCTGCTAACTCTGATGAAGATAGCTCACTTCCAAACTTGAACGCCCGCCGTGCTCTGGACGACAAGGTCTCCTTCTCCTTAACGCCCGCCCTAACGACGGAGCCTTCTGGGCTCTGTTTTTGATCTTGTTTCGACAAGCCTTCAGCCTCCAAGGGGAAAACGAGGGATTAACCTCGGCCCTCTATTAATTAAGTCCTACGATGTTACCCTTCCTTCTCCTCGGCCCTTTTGGCATACTCTGCTCGGGCTACAATTTGGAACTCGGAAACAAAGCTTGCACCAATTCCGACACCTTAATAATCATTAGCTGCGCATATTGCAAGTTAGGTAAGGCCGATTGCCCCCAGAAAAGCAACAAGGGAAGCAAACTGCTCTGTTCTCGTAGAATTAGGACGCCTTGCCTCCTATTTCAGTAAACTATTTCAGTAAGCACAGAAATAAGTATGCCGCATCCGGATCCTGCAGAGGACATTAGCACACAGATCGCTACCGCGCTTAAATTGCTCGAAGCGAGAGAAGGGCGAAAGTTAAGCGCTCTACTACTAGACCTGCACCCCGTCGAACTCGTTCAGCTGATAAATGCGGCGGACTCTGATATTCAACCGCAGCTCTTAAAGCATATTACCGGACTCGATCACCTCTCCGAGCTTATTGCCCATGCCGGAGACT
>QIGM01000416.1 GCA_003230795.1 bacterium | reverse complement strand
TTAACGGGGATGGGGTTTTAGACCTACTCACGGCTGATTATTCAGACAATACAGTAAGCGTGCTCCTAGGAAGCAGCACAGACGGTGTTGCCCCACTTCTTGATTTTTCCCTAAAAACCCAAGCCGATGCGCGGCAAGCGCTTCCAGTGTTCAAACAAAAGCTCGATCAAATAGCTTCCCAACGAGGCCAAATTGGGGCATTCGAAGCGCGCCTCAACACTGCTGTCGCAACCACTCGTGCAGCCTCCGAAAACTACGCAGCAGCAGCAAGCCAAATCACGGATGCGGATGTCGCCGTAGAGGCTGCAACGCTAGTGCGGAATCAAATACTACAACAAGCAGGGGCCGCTATCCTTGCTCAAGCAAATCAAGCTCCAGCGCTCGCGCTGCGGCTGATTGGGTAGCAAAAAAGACTCCAAGCCAACTGAGCGAAGACGTAAGCGATTCCGGTGCGGCATTGTATCGCTAGTTAGATTCGTCTGAGAAACTCGTTGCTCGAGGCTAGGATAAGAGTTTCTACCTTGTAAGGGGACTGGTTTTCAACAGTCCCATAGGGTAAATGACCGCGAGAAGGATATGGCTTTCCCCCTATCCTTCTCGCAAAAACACCTTAGGCTAGACCTCTTTTCTCTCTCTTATTTTCCGCATCGCCCTGAATTGAAAATTGCGCCCGCAGGAGCTATCCTCCGGTCAGTGTAGTTTAAATTCACTGATTCATAGGCAGGGCAACCTCTGACGGCGCACCCTGCTTCAGCTAAGCGAATGTCCACACAACTTAAAACATTTGAGAGTCAGCGAAAGCTTGACCTCTCCGAGAAGAACGCGACCCCGGACTCCCGACGGGGCTTTCGCGCCGGGTCGAACAATATTCTTAACCGAACTAAAGATCTTTTTGGCGTGGAGAATGCTTCGCTGCTTCGTGATGTAAAAGAATGTTTGGATGTGCTCGATCTTCGGCTCGTTGAACAGAACCGAAGCTTCGCCGGTAGATTCCACGAAGTAGTCTCTCGAAGCGATGAATCGCGAGCTGCTGTCGATCGCTCAATGAACAGCATTGAGTCCCATATTCAGAAGTTCCACGAATCATTTCTTCGGCATAAACAAGGTACCGCGCTGGCTAGTCGAGATTTCGGTGAAAAAATCGCTGCGTTGCTCGAGAACGAAGCCGCTTCCCGCAAGCGAAGCGAAGCTAGAGTAGATGATAGATTCAACAAGCTTGAGTCTGTGTTGAGCTCTAGCTCTAAGCCGATAGAAGAAAAACTAAACGCTTTAGAAGATAGCATCGAGCTACTTCGAAGGAGCGAAATTCGACGTTCGCCTCATCTCAGTCTTGTCGATGATAGCCACGTACAGGAGTTTTTGAGGAAAACTGAGGAGAAAACCGCAAAGCCAAAGCATATTCATCTGCACCAGAATATCTTCTTCGGATTAGTCATTTTTTTGCAATTGACCGTTGCTGGAATGCTTTTATGGCAGAGCATTAGGTAAGCCGGCTCTCTAAGTCAACAGAATTACATAGTTTTTCGAGGAACCGCCTCGAGTCTCTCCATCTGCGAATTTCCTGCTAGCGTTGATTTAATCTATTCATATGCTAAAAAAGTAGGGAATTACTTCTTATGCCATCTCTCTTCTTTTTAGCAGAGCGGTGTCTCGCAAATTCATGCTTGTGGAGAACAGGTCGGTGCAGAAAGAATCTAACGCTATCTCAAATGTATCTGGCGCCTTAGAACGCGGCATACGCGAAGCAGCATCGACGCTAAAGCTCAACATCAAACAAGATGAGCTTCACGTTATCGTACTTGCTGGCGTTGATGATACCAGCCACGCCCTTCTTCACGTACTGTCATCACTACGAGATAAGTACCGACTAAAACTTACAACGCTCTACAACGGTTCTGCCAAGAGCTTTGAAATGAAGTTCTTTGAACAGCTCTGCGCAAGATACGGCACTGCTGCAGTAATTGAGCCGATCAATGTTCAAGCACCCGCTCCGACAACTGAACAAGAGAAGGCCGCGCTACGACTTGCTCAATTTGAAGCCTTACGAAAAAACGAAAAGGCTAATTTTGGAATAAGCTCACAGACCCCAAGGGATAATGCCGAGTTACTTTTTTCTCAACTCCTTTCAAGCGAAATGGTTTCAGAATTCCAAGTCTTAAGGAGCGAAGATTATCGGCGGCGTATTATTCGGCCGTTCTTAAACGTGCATCCTCGCGACATTGACTCGTTTGTCGCAGAGCAGGGTCTTAATTTCATCCCTCAGGGCAGAGCCATTGATGAACTCACCAACTTAGTTCGTGGTCGACTATTGCCGACTTTGGCGCAGAGCTTTAACGGCGATACTCTTTGTAGCGTAAATCGCGTTGCCGAACGAATTGGTCGAGATGAGGAGTTTCTCTGGCGTGAAGCAATTACCTTAGTTGATAACGATGAACGCGCTCACGCGCTTTCGTTTATTAGCTCAATTCCTACAAGTCTCACCTGGAGAGTGCTGCTTTTGATCGCCGAAGAACAAGTCGGGTCAGCTGCTGCTATGCTCTCACACGATATTTTAAGGGAGATTGCTGTACGTATCGCTAAATGGGACGGGCATCCGGCTCTTTTTGAGGCAACCGCAACGCTTAGTTACCGCTTTACCGAAGAAGGCGAACTTCGCTTCGAAGACGCAAACCCACAGCAAGGTGAGATCGTTGCTGAGTTCCATGCAAAGTCTCCTATCTCCGATTTCGGAATGGAACCTACTCGCCTTGACGTTCCCGGAGTGGTTGTTCGACAGTATGACGACGGTAGTGCCGTCAGCATTGAGGCGAGAATTGTAGATGCTCAAAGCTCTTTCGCCGTTTCCACGACTGCACACGTTGATGGCAACCCACATTCGATGGCGAAAGCATATTTCAATCTGGACGAGGTGCCGTCGTTTTCACTCAAAGTCCGTGAGCGGCGCTTAGGTGACCGGGTACAAATCGCGGATGGCAAGCAGCGGAAAGTTAAGCGACTGCTAGACGAACGTGGTGTTCCCTCCATGCTCATTGAACGGCTCCCAATCGTGGAGTCGAATTCCCGAGTCTTATGGGTCCCCGGAATTGCAAGCGCAAACTTCGCACATCCTGGCGGCGAGGCCGGGTCGCTCCTCGAACTATCGTATCGACGTCGAGAATAATTCAATGCGAGCAGTATTCTCTGACAGACTAAGCCTCGCGGCTGTCTTATTCATCACCTGTTTTTTTATCTATGCGATTTGTAGCCCGGGGAACTTACCGGGTGACACTGAAACACGCTGGTCAGTCGCACGACAGTTCGTTCGCACGACTGAAGTTTCCATCGAAGACTCAGTCAAAACACAAAACTACGCCATCGGTATCGACGGGAAACGTCATTCCGTCTGGAACCCTGGTCAGGCTGCTCTTTTTGTACCGTTTACTGCACTTGGTTCCGCGATCGAAACACTCGCTGGAGCTGCTCCCGGTTTCGTCGACCTCCTGATGCAGTTTTTAGTCTCCGTTGGAGTATTTCCATTTATCGGTGCCGCCTGTGTCTACCTCGCTTACCGGATTCTAACGGAACTGGGATACGGTACCCGACCCTCTTGTTTTACGGCGCTCTCGATCGGCTTCCTCTCCCCGCTCTTTCACTATTCGGTATGCACCCAAGAAGAAAGCCAAGTCGCCTTCCTTCTTCTTCTCGCGGCAGGACTACTACAGCGTTATCGCGGCAAGCATTCCCTCGCTACCGCAAGTAGCATCTGTACCCTTTTTGGCTTAGCAATCTTTATCCGCTCATCAGCGCTTCCGATCGTATTCCCCTTATTTTTGGTCGCGGTGATAGACGAGCTCTTCAAAAATGAGCACACACCTAAGTTTCAAAGCTTCTCCCGCTGGTTCCTCGCAGGATGTATTGGAACCGCACCATTCGTCGTCTTGGTTTGCTTACATAACTACGTTCGCTTCGGTGATATTTTCGAACATGGATATCAAGAAGCGGTATTTCGGCGTTACGGACTGACTGAACTCTTTGCGGCTAAACCCTTACCGACCATCCTGTCTGTTCTCGCAAGCCCAGGGAAAGGACTGCTTTGGTATTGCCCGATTCTACTCGTTGCGGTTTTTGGATTCCGTGACTTTTATAAAAAATTCCCCTTCCTACTTACTCTCTGTTTGGTAGCCGCCCTTGGAAGCCTTGTGTTTAATTCCTTCTTCACCATTTGGGCAGGGGATCTCGCTTGGGGGCCTCGTTTTCAAACCTCAATAATTCCCCTGCTACTTCTTCCTATTGTTGAAATTTATTCACGGAAACAAAGTAGTTTTAGAAAAATACTCTTCGGCGTTTTTCTCTCGACAAGTTTACTCGTTCAGTCAGCTTCTGTTCTCTATAATTTCAACCTAGAGTTTTGGCAGAATCCACGACATGGCCCTGTTCCAAACGACTACACATGGAAGCTCGAGGAGTCACACTTACTCTTGCGCTTCAGAAATATCGCCCTCCACCTACAGGGCGAACCCGATTTAGAGGTTGAGCAATTCCTCAGCGAAGACCATCACGTAGATAAAGTTACTCGCAGCACAAAACAGTTACGAATTGCTCATAGCCTGAACTTTTTCCCGTTCAAAGCCCGAGCACTGATGGGGGAAAGCGGTAATATTATTACCGCGCTCTTTACTCTCTGGTTCCTCCTTGTCCTTGCTGCGCTAGTCTCTAGCCGAGCGCTAGTCAAGCGGCTCTCGAATGAGAGCAGTGCCTAGAGGCCAATTTGACGCTCTTCGACTGCTAGTGTAGATTTCCTATGGAAATAGATGGTTTTCCATCTCCCTATTAAAATTAAACACTTAGAGCGTATTTCTTGTCTTACCGAGTCGCACATATCGCCACACAATGGGGACTTTCTGGAGTGGGAAAAGCGCCCCAACTCTACCTCTCAGGTCTCGATACGAATTACTTCACCCCTGAAGCTATCGTGATTGGTACCGAGGTTTGCGCTCGTTTTGACGTGCTAGAGAACTGCGGCATCCCCTGCCACGCCGTTCCATCGGAAAAGTTGGTGGAGTTTCTTAAAGAGCGACAGTACTCAGTTCTTCATATACACCGAACTGGAAAGCATGATCCTTGGTGGGATGAAATTGTTGAAAGACTTGCCAAGGCGAATACCCCGGTAATATTTGAAACCAATATCTTTGGTCGAGCCGATACTTCTAAAACGCCTGAGCATTTTTCTAGACAGTTTCATATTTCATTAAGCGCTTACTTAAAGCATCGAGAAGAGTTGAACGCCGCAGGGCTTGCGCGTCACGACAATCAACACGTCCTTTACTATCCGATTGAGGAATCTCCACAAATATCTCCCGAAGAGCGCCGTCTAGCGAGGAGCAAGTACGGGATCCCCGAAGATGCCACAGTTCTGACACGCGTTGGCCGTGCTGATATACGAAAATGGAGCGATATCTACTTTGACGTTTTCGATGCTCTTCATAAAGAAAAATTGGATTTTTGGTTTCTTTGTCGTTCCGCACCTGAATCCAGGATTCGAAAGCTGAAGCAACGCCCTTACGGGGAACGATGCGTGTTTCTTGATGAGAGCAGTAGTCCTGAGGATGTAAGAGAAACATTCGCCGCTGCCTCAATCTGCACTCACTCCTCCCGCATCGGTGAGTCTTTCGGCTACGGTATCGCTGAAGCAATGTTGCTAGGTCTCCCGGTCATATCCGACTCCACCCCCTGGGCAGACAATGCCCAGATCGAACTGATTGAACACTCTTCCACTGGCTACGTTTGCAACAACGCCAAGGATTTCGCTACTCGTATTATCGAACTCGCATCAGATCCTGAAAAAGCTTCTCGATTCGGTCAGGCGGGACGAACAAAGGTCCTTAACGAGTATAATACAGCTCCCATCGTTCGCAGTCTCATGCACCACATGGCATCGGCGCTCAAAGAAAGGGGCCTTTGGACGGATGAAATTCCAGAAGAGTGGAACGCGTTCCCCTCTCCCACCCGCACAAACGACTTCGCCGAAGAATACAAGTCTCGCCTTGAGGCCCCACGCGGCAACAGCCCAACACGCCCCCTCCTCGGCCGAATCGGATACCGAGGAGCGAGTGGCCTCTACTGGCTCCTCCAAGACGGAACCGAACTCGCCGGCCGCAAACTTCGGGCTCGATTGCTTCGGCCCTAAAAATAAAATGCCGGTAAAAAGGTGCCAGGCACCTTTTTACCGTGGCACCTTTTTACCGGCATTTTATTTTTACACCTGGTCGAACACGCAAAGTCTTTGCTACTCTCAGTAATGTCACTTTACCAACAACTAACGACTCGATGATGATTGCACTCATTGACTTAGGGACAAATTCAGTTCGCCTCGACGTGTATCGCGTAGATGCTGAGCTTGAGGCAGAACGTCTTCACCGCGAAAAGGTAATGGTTCGTCTTGGCGAGGACGTATTCCGAAGTGGCCAACTACACCCCTACGCAAAAAAGAGAACACTAAAAACGCTAAAGCGATTTCACTCCCATTGCAACAACATG
>QIGM01000542.1 GCA_003230795.1 bacterium | reverse complement strand
GTGCCGCGATGAGTAACAAAGGCACGACAGTGACCCTGCTCGTTACTGAGAAAGACTCTAAGAAAATTGAGCTTGCACGTAGCCTTGGTTCATTGACTCTATCCCTCGTCGGGGACGAAGAGACAACTCCGAACAGTTCTGAGCCTGATACCATCACCATTCAAGATTTGATTGGTCGGCCTGCTCAGACAGAAGCGACCGAGGTTGATAACGATGGTGTTATGTATACTTCGGACCCACGAACTGGACGCCAGCTTCGATACGTTTTGAGAAACGGTCGATGGGCGCTGGATCGCAGCTTTGCTGGCGAGTAGCCAGCATCTTGCCTGAGTGACTCAAGTCACTCAGGCAAGGTTAATCACTTTGAGTAATTTAGAAAACGTTCTTTGATGTTCTAATACAGGTTGGATAGCTATGAGTAAGCAATCAGATAACGAAACCCTTCTCGATCTTTTTTCTACCCGAGCACCGGAGGAAAGCGAGCGTCGTTCAGGAGCGAGTGCTTCAGATGAGACTACCAATGCCTCGGTGAAGGAACAGCGTGGCGGCCTGTCGGCAGTAGCCAACGCAGTACTTCGTGAGTCTCGCCGTGAACTTGGTAGTCAGAGCGCAGAGAGCTCAGAAGAAGGTCACGAAATTTCAGAAGACCAAATTGCGCAAGCGGTCGACCGTGTATGCGCAAGCCGAGGATTCACTATCGACGATATCGCGCGCGCCGATATCATTGTGCATCTCAAAAGAGATCTTCTTGGGTGGGGGGTCCTTCAGGCGCTCGTTGATAATCCAGAAGTCACTGACATTCATTGCTATGACTACCAAACTGTTGTTCTGCAACGCGGAAAGCAAAGTGAGGCGACAGGAATTCATTGGCCAAGTCACGAGGCCTATACCTCTTTTATTGATAGAGTCTTGTTCCGATTAGGGAAGAGTCTTTCAACTCAACAACATACCGTTGATGCATCGTTTCCTGATGGCAAGCGTTTGTGTGCGGTGCATAAGAGCGTCTGTGGATCTCGAGGCCCCCTTTTCACTATGCGGGTGCCTCGTGTTGCTGATGCAACGCTTGAGAGTCTAGTTTCATTCCAGGTTGCTCCTCCACTAATTGTGAACTACCTCGCGGCGCTTACGCGAACAGTGGAGAGTACTTTCATTGTTTCTGGTGAAACCGGAACAGGGAAAACAACACTGATGCGATGCCTCGGCACTCAGTTTCGTGCAGATGAATCCATAATTGCTGTGGAAGATACGCCGGAACTGAACTATCAACACCCATACTTTCGAAGTCTGATGTCGAGAACTGCGAATACAGAAGGTGTTGGAGAGGTGACTCTTCAGGAGCATATTCGAACGACCCTACGACTTTGCCCTACCCGAGTAATTCTCGGAGAGATGAGAAGTCCAGAAGCTGCTGAAGCATTTCTTGAAGCTGCGCAAACAGGACACTCCGGAATGTCGACAGTGCACGCCCGAAACGCGCGCGAAACCCTTACTCGACTAGAGAGTTTGCTCGGCCGCGCGCAGCGTGGGGTGAGCATGGATATCATTCGACAACAGATTGCTCTCGCCGTTGATGTGGTGATTTGGAACTGTCGAGAAAAAGTCAGCGGGAAGGTTCGTATGGCAGAAGTGATCGAAGTCGGTCACTTTGTTGAAGGAAATATTCAAATTCGTCCAATGTTTAAACTCGTTGATGAGGGAGACAATCCGCAGTGGGAAGTGCTTTCTTATTCGAGTTTCAATGAAGAAATATTGGAGCGAAACGGAATCTATCTTGGTGATGCCCCTAAGTTCTTAGGCTTTCAGTCCGCGTCGAATGTGCCGGCTGCGCAGGAAGCAAGTACCTAGGGTTTTGAACGTATTACCAATGCATGCACGCAAACTATAGAAAAGAAGGGCCGAGCATATGTCACTCACGCTCATAGCAATAATCCTTGGGATAGTCGTGGTCGCCGTTATTGTGCTTCTCGTGCTGGTAACCACCAGTGGCGCGAAGCGTGGCGGCATGGGTGCAGGTAATGCTGCAGTAAGCGATAATCTTCGCACTCTCGTGCTTGCGCAACGAGAGCGGAATCACACCGCTGCGCGCGGAGGCGAGGTCTCGGGGGAATCTGCGAACCTTGCGCTTGCTGCAGCAGCAGAAGGTGAGATCAATCGTAAGAAAGTAGTTTCTTCCTCTAAGATGGACTTAGAGAAGAAGCTTCGGTACGCGAGATGGCCGATTACCCCTTTACAGTTTCGAGGTATCCAAATTTTTGCCTCGCTTGCTCTCCTCATTCCAGCTTATCTGCACGCGACTGTCTTCATTCAGCTAGTTGCGTTCTTTATCGGGCAGGCAATGGTAATGAGTGTGCTGGATCGTTCTATCAAAAAGCGTTTCAATCTCTTTGATGTAGATTATCCAGTGCTTCTTTTGCAGTTCGTGAGTTTGCTTAAAACTGGTCTTAGTGCGATCGCTGGTCTGGAAGCTGCTGCTAAGGGTCTAGACGACGATTCTCTTGTGCGCATCGAAGTTGAGTTACTTGTTGAGCGCCTTCGACTCGGTCTTACCGAGGAGCAAGCGATTAGTGCCTTCGGAGAAGACGTCGCTCATCCAGAGCTTGAACTTTTCGTGCAAAGTCTAATTCTGTCGAAAAGAGTCGGTGGAACTCTCTCGCAAACACTTGAACGTCTCGCTCGTCAGGTGCGAAAGCGACAACAGTTTAGAAAACAAGCTGTCGCAGCTGTTGGAATGGAGCGTTCGTCTCTGTATATGATTGCCGTGATTATGGGTTTGTTGATGTTGTATCTTTCCTGGTCGGCTCCTGAGCTAGTATTTCCGGCGTTCAGCCATCCACTTGGTAAGAAGGTTTTTCAATTCGGAATTATGGTTATTGTGTTTGGGTTTTACTGGTCGAGTAAAGTGACGAATATCAAAGTCTAGCTATCTAGGGACAAGAAATGGATAAACTACAGCTATTTGTCATTTTCGGAAGCATTGTCGGTGTTGCTGGTCTTGGTGCACTCGCTTACGTCTTACTTGGAAATAGCCAGACGACGAAGTCAGCTGGTGGAATGAAAGAGCTCATGTCTACTGGTGGTGGCGGAGATATGCCACAAGGGAGACGTGGTGCTCGCGGTAGCGAGGATCCCTATGCTCTTACTGCCGAAGAAATCAAAAAGCGTAGCGGTTCTTCTGGAACCAAGAGCAAGACCGAAGATATAAGTTCAAAACTATTTAAGGCAGGATTCTATACTGCAGCTGATAGGCAGAACTTTTTGCGTAAGCGAATAGTCTCTTTCGCGGTATGCCTAATTGTACTTCCTGTGGGCATGTACCTGGTGACGTCGAATCCAATGCTCAGTTTTCTGGGTATTATGCTTGGCGCAATAGTTGGCTTTACGCTGCCGATGTCATGGCTTGAGCGGCAGATACGTGGTCGAGAAGAAGACATAATGTACTATTTACCATTAGTCATCGAGCAGGTTTCTATCGGTGTGAGTAGTGCGCTCGACGTTGGTCCGTGTATTAGTCAAATCGTAGAGATGGCTGATGAGCGTGATTCACATAATCCAGTCACCGAAATGTTTACCCACGTGGCGAAGCTGATTCGCTCGGGTCTGAGTCTTGAGGACGCTCTTGTCGATGTTGGCGAAGCGAACGGAATGACCGAAGTGAAACACACGTTCATGTTTCTTGCTCAATGCGCAAAGCATGGTGGAGAGGTTTCAAAGCAGCTCCAAGAACTCGCAGACTCGGTCATGATGCAGCGACAGGTCCAGGTGGAAGGAAAAATTACCGCACTTCCTGTGAAAGCGACAGGACCACTGGCAATGGTGTTTGCAGGATTTTTTGCGCTTCTATTCGCTGGGTTACTTGTTAGACTGTTAAGTGCCTTTGGCGGTTAATTGACACCATTTCCAAGGCGAGCCCTTTGGGTGTTGTTATCGGGTTAGTTTTTAGTGAAACTAGCCCTACTACTGGCACCCTGCTACTGGCACCCTACTACTGGCAATGGTGTTTGGGGGCACGAGTGAATTACCCAAATCTCTGATATCAGCTTTTCGTTATCATTTGATTACTCGCTTGCCTGATGAACTCAAATGACGAAACGTTTGTTGAGCAGCCTGGTATGATGAATTTTTTAGCACGCATCCCTGACATACTATATAAGAGGGGAGCACTGCGACTCAAAAGCGGCGGAGCGCTCGTTGCTCTATTTCTGCTAATCGTATTAACGCTATTTGTAGTTGAGCTACCTACTCCGCTCCTTGACGTACTGCTGGTTTTCAATGTCCTTATCGCTCTGACCCTGCTGTTACGAGGTCTCTTTGGGGACGGTTCTTCTAGACTCTATTCTTTCCCGACAATACTTGTCCTTACTACCCTGTTTAGACTTTCTCTCAATGTTTCGAGCACGAAACTAATTCTTTTGAACGGAGATCAAGGTCTAGATGCGGCCGGACGCATTATCCAATCGTTTGGATCGTTTGTGGTTGGAGGTGACTTCATCGTTGGAGCGATTGTTTTTGCGATAATAGCGATAGTGAACTTCGTCGTTATTGCGAAAGGCTCGACAAGGGTTGCTGAGGTGGCGGCTCGATTTAACCTCGATGCCCTGCCAGGTAGACAACTAGCTATTGATTCAGAGCTGCGCTCAGGAACTATTACGCCTGAAGAAGCAGCGGTGCGCAGAGACGAGATGCACAAAGAATCCCAGTTCTTCGGATCGATGGACGGTGCAATGAAATGGGTCCAGGGGGATGCTATTGCCGGTCTCGCAATAACGTTCATTAACGCGATTGGTGGTATTGGTTTAGGCCTGCATCGAGGGCTTGCATTTGGTGATGCCGTTGATACCTTTGGCGTGCTTACGATCGGTGATGGTCTCATTAGTATTCTACCGTCGCTGCTGATATCCGTATCTGCTGGAATCATCGTCACCAATGTCGGAAGCGAAGAAGAAAGCGGTTCCGGCGATTTACTTTTCTCGCAAATTTTCCAGGATACTCAAGCGCCTCTTCTCGCGAGCTACTCGCTTCTAAGTATCGGGGTCCTGTCTCTAGTTGGGATCATTAACTTTCCACCCCTTCCGTTCTTCTTTGTAGGCGGTGGAATGTTGATTTTTGTAATCAATAAGGAATGGTTTCTGCCAGACGAAGTAGAGGATCGCCTTGCGGCTACTCAAGTTGGTAGCATTACGGGCGGCTTGGAGCCAACGACGGCCTTACCCGCAGTACTGCAGCAGATGGATGCTCTCCCGGAGCCGGGTGGTATGCATAGCCTGCGGCTTGAGGTGGATCAGCATCTTCTTGGGCCATACGTAGGTGCCAACCGAGGAACGGGGAACGAGGAACAGCAAAAGCGAAACAGAGAGCAGTTTGACCGTATTGCAGCAGCGCATCGAGATTCAGTTTTCAAGGATTACGGAATTGTTCTCCCTCCACTCAATCTTTCTGTTTCGGGCGAACTCTCTCCTGGCCAGTATCGGGTCGTGGTACGAGAGCAAATTCTTCGAAGAGGGCAGATACGCAATGGCGCTATATTTGCGGCGACTACTGCGAGTGTCCTTGAAATGTTGTCAGTATCTATGCTCGAAGAGGTACGTCATCCTATCAATCAAGGAGCGGCGGCATGGATCGATAGCCGAAGCCCGGGAATCGATTCACTACGGCACCTCGGTGTTGAGCTTCTAAACCCAGCTCAGTTTATGGTGACTGAGAGCGTCGGTGGGGCGTTTGATGTCATTGATGAGCTTTTTGGTTTAGGTGAGACTCGCGCACTTCTTGCGCATGCGGAGGGGCGGCATGAGCATCTCGTAAAGGAAGTAATTCATGGTGAGATGTTATCCACTACTGAGTTCGCTGAGATATTACGTCGACTTGTCCGAGAGCGAGTAAGCATTAGGGATTTGAAACTGATCTTAGAGGGAATAGCGGAGTTTTGTGCGCTTTCTACGCAAATTGAAGATAGGCAGGAGTGGATGGCTGAGCTTCATGGCTTTCTGAGAGTCGTGCTTTCGCGCGGGATTGTTAATCAAGCCTTAGGATCAGCGGAGGTCTTACGTGCCTTTATGTTGTCTTCTGACGTAGAGGATGAATTCCGCTCTGCCGTCTCATTGTGGGATCATTCCCGAAATAAACCTCCTCTAGACCCTAAGTTTGAGAGTGAGTTGAGTCAAATTTCTACAAAGATGTTTTCGCCAGTCGTTGAACGAGGAGCGGTGCCAATTGTAGTTCTCTGTCCGTCAGATATTCGATCTGCAGTTCAAGATTTTTTCAGTCGAAACATTGGTAGCCCGGATTGGATTCGAGCCCTCGCTTACAACGAGCTTCGAAGTCAGGTTTCTTCTGAATCAATCGGCACGCTGAGTTTATCGAGTTAGGGAGTTTTTATCGAGTTAGGGAGTTTATCGAGTTAGGGATCGTATGAAGAGCGAAACAGGAGGAGATACTCCAGAGGAAGCAAGCCCAGCGCTTGATGTCCAAACGGATTCCCAAACTGGGGGTGACGATACTTCCTGGGTCGTGAGCGATCGCTATACCC
>QIGM01000361.1 GCA_003230795.1 bacterium | reverse complement strand
CTATCGATAATGCCAAGATAAGTGCGATTGAGATTGATGCTTTCACAGGACAGACAATTCTGCCGGTGCTCGCACTGTCTCCTTTTACCATCGATTTTGGTGGTGTCCTTGTTGGGGAGCAGAGCGCGCCGACAATTGTTACGCTGACAAATGATAGTCAGTCACCACTGACAGTGAATGCGCTGAGTTTTGTTGGAGTGGAGGGCGATCAATTTGCTCTTGGCGTATTGGCGCCGAGTACCCCATTTGCAATTGCAGCGGGTCAGACACAAGACTTGGAAGTAAGCTTCCTCCCAACCATTGGAGGGGATAACCGAGCGGTGCTCGAGATTGTTTCCAATGCCGTTGAGAGTCCGACGACTCTACCAGTCGTCGGTTTCGGACAGCCTACTACGGGCGGCATTCAAAACATTGTTCGCATGAACACTGGCGGGCCTGACTATAACGATGTGTTTGGTGAGTTCTGGATTGGGCATCAAATTCCTGAATACCAGATCAACGGTAGTCAGACCGGTGCATTCGGTTCTGTGCCTCCAACAACTGAGATTGCCAATACTTTAGACGACACTCTCTACCAAACCTACTATTTCGCAAAGAACGGCGGCTTTAATTATTCTCGTCCCCTTGCAAATGGTAATTACCAGGTAACCCTTCATTTTGCAGAAACGTTCGTGACTCAAGCAGGTGAGAGGGTATTTGATGTTGAAATCGAGGGAGTAAACGTACTCGACAATTTCGACATTATTGCTTCTGCGGGCGCCTTCGCTGCTACTGCGAGAGTGTTTGAGGCGGAAGTGACGGACGGAGTGCTGAACATCGATTTCTCCAACGAGACGGAAAACGCGCTTCTCTCCGCTCTTGAAATCGATAGACTTACCGAAGGCGGCACTGTGGCCTTCAATACGGAAGATTTAGTTGAAGGCGGAGTGACTCCTGGGACGCAAGTTTTTGCTCGGCCCACCACGCTCGATTACTTCAACGGAAAGCTTTTTGTTGGTCAGCTGAACGGCATTATTCATGTCTTTACGCTAAACGCTTCGAATGAAGTAGTTGGCTCGCCTCAGGTTATTAACGATGTCGCACAGACCCCAACTGCCGAAGATGATGATGCGCCTGGAAACTGTGCTGCTCCGAATGGACGACTAGTTACAGGTGTGTTCGTTGATGAGTTGGGTGACCTCTATGTGTCTCACTCTGACCCAAGGATTGGCTCTGACCAAGGATTCCAAGGAACCGTTCCACCGGAATGTGTTGATATCGATAGTGGTATTCTCTCGCGTTTGAAGGGACCGAACTATAATGTTCGCGAAGATCTTGTTGTAGGCCTTCCGCGCTCTCGAGAGAACCACGCACCAAATGGTGTGCAAGTTAGAAACATTAACGGACGGAAAGAGGTGCTTGTTTCTGCCGGAGGAAATACAAACTTCGGCGGGGAGAGTGTTCAATTCGGGAATCATCCGGAAGTGAATCTCACGGCAGCTGTCCTTGTATTGAATCTTACTGCCTGGACGGAAACCATTGACGTGAGTGCTGGCTCGCAGGTGGGTAGCTCGACTGGAGACGGTGAGACTCCCGGACTATTTGAGGTGCTCGCAGATGGATATCGAAATGGATTCGATATTTTAGTCCATACAAACGGCAAGCTCTATTTAAACGATAATGCTGGTAACAAGAATTTTGGCCTTACTGCTGGTACGGCTGATGGCTGCCCAAGCGCTGGTGCTCCCATTGACCCAGTGCCTAGTGGGCTTGATAGACTTCCAGATAAGCTCTACATCGTTTCGCCTGGAGCGTATGGAGGACATCCCAATCCTGCGCGTGGTAACTGCATCTTTGAAGATGGCACTGTGTACAATCCAGACAAGCCAGTGAATCCTGACTATACCCCGCCAATTTATACTTATCCGGCGGTGAGTGAATCTACCAATGGGCTGACGGAGTACACCTCTCTTGCCTTTGGCGGTCAGCTTCTTGGCGATATCATTACCGTGTCAACTTTTGCTGGTAGTGTTGCCGACCAGGCTGTTCGCGCTGTCGAATTGGACGCGACTGGTACCCAAGTGCTTTCGCAAGTTGCGATTGCAAACAATCTTGAAGGCCCAATTGACGTCGCGGTTTCCCCTGACGGAACCATTTTTGTCGCAGAGTTCGGCAAGCAGTTTGGTGGCAGTGGCGGAAGTAAGATTAAGGTCCTTCGACCGATAAATCCTGGTCCTCCGGGCGACAACGATAACGACGGTATACCTGATGCGAGCGATCCCGACGATGACAACGATCTCTATACTGATATCGATGAGTTATCGAATGGGACAAACTCGTTGAATCCATCGAGCACGCCTGCGGACTTTGATAAGGCTCTGGAGGGAGGCTTCCTCGTCAGCGATTTGCTAGACCCTGACGACGACAACGATGGGGATAACGATGATGTCGATCCGTTCTTCTTTGACGCTGAGAATGGAGATGCCACTGTCCCGCCTCTGGTCTTTGAATATGCGCCTGATGATGACTTCCTTGGTAAAGTCGCAAACACCGGTTTCACCGGTGTGCAGATTAGCTCGAACGGTACTGGCCTTCTGTCTGGGCTGATCGGCGCTGGTGCGGCAGGTGGTTTCCTCGCCATTGTTCCAACTGTGGGGACAATGCTTGGCACTTCCAATGACCAAGATAATGCTCTGCAACTTGGAATCGATGCGACTCCAACCAGCGGACTTGGATTGTTTAATATTACGACCAGAGTGTCAGACCCATTTAAGAACGCAGCTCCTGAAGGTGCCGAAGGTGCGGGATTATTTCTCGGACTTGATGAGGACAACTTCATTCGTCTGAACTATACCGCTGATGTTGGAAATGGTTCTGCTGGTGTGCAGCTTATTGGAGAAATAGGTGGTGTGCCGAGTACTATCGCAACGGCGAACGTGTCATTCACTCCTCCTCCTAGTGTCGACTTGTTCTTGCAGGTAGATCCGGATAGTGGCGAAGTTCAGGCGGGTTACCGAGTGAACTCCAGCGATCCGGGAGACATCGTTCTCCTTGGTTCTGCCATTACGAACACTAGTTTGTCTGGGCTCTCGGCATTCTTCACGAAAGGCTTAGCGCTTGGAGTGAATACAACCCGAGCAGGAGAGACAAACAGCGATTTCATTGGCATCTTCGACTATTTCCGCGTGCTTCCAGGAACGATGATTCCGTCTACTTCGGGTAATCCGCAAGCAGATGTGGATGTGGATCCGGGTGGAAATATTGTAAACAGCAGTACCTTTATTCCGAGTTCATTTATAATTGAGAACAACTCAGCTGCTGCAGTCGAGATTGATCGAGTGCGAATCGATATGCGTACTGCGATTATGAGAGATCAAGTGTTTGATCCTTTTGGGTTAGCAGGGGACGATGTAGGGAAGGACTTTACACTCGATGCTGAACCTACGGGTGCAACAGGTAAGATTGCACACTCGTACCTTAGTGAACACGATGGTGGTTTCGATGTGCTGGATATTGCGTTTAACGATTTCCAGCCTGGTGAGTCAATTGAATTCTCGCTGGATATGGATCCCACGAGCATTCAGGGATCTACCCAGCAGGCTGCAGGAGATAATGGCAGTATCTCTGGTCTGGAGATGACAGGAGCAAATGTAACGGTCTTCTTTAGTGACGGTAGTGTCTTTACAAATAGCTTGTTTCGAAAATCCGGAAGCAACACGGGGTCTGAAGTAATTGTTGAGGCTGGAGTTTTACAAGCTCCGCAAATTACGGTGCTCAGCGTTCCGGTAATTCCTGGCAGTGTTGGGACAGCGGCGCATGTGGTGCAAGTGACTGGCCAAGCGAACACCGATGTTCGTTTGCTTCTAGTTGAGGGTGCCCTGTTTGTTAGTGGCACGCCAGGTGGTGGGTTCGACCTTGATCCATTCGAAGCGAACAATATTGTTCAGGTGATTTCAGAAAAAACCGCAACAACGAACGGAAGTGGAGTAACGAATATAAATGTTACTTTTGAGAATACCGTTAATGGTGGTGGACTGAATCACCTAATTGCGGTGTTTGAGGATTCAGGCGTTAAAGGAAGGACTTCGAGTACCTTGGTGCTTGAACTGAATAACTAGCGTCGTTTTTGTTGCTCAGTCGCGGCAGCAATAGACAAGAAAAAAGGGTGTCAGCTAAACGCTGACACCCTTTTTTCTTTTTCCACCAAAGTGGCTACGCTTTAGCCTCAAGCAGGCGACCGTTGCTTAACCACAAAACGGGAATTCTAAAGTGCGACGACTATATAATCCATCGAACTTGAATTTTTTCAATTTCCTTGCGTCGATAAGTTTTCCATTTTCAAACTAATTAGTCTCAACTATACTTGCAAAATTCATCTAACTTAAACTCATAATGGATAACTTAATATCGTCTAGAACGAGAGGAGACTCTCGCTAGAAACCCTCTGTACGGAGTGAGGGATTGGGAACGGAAGTAGATTTGTTCGCATCAAACACTTTGTACTCCGGCACTTTGTACTCCGGGGATCTTACTTTCCCGGGGATCTTATTTCCGATTATTCTTAAGTAGGTTCACAGGCTCCAGTGCGCGTTTCCTTATCTCGACATTTCCTTCGCCAGTATTATCTTGCAGCAGTGCTGTTTAGCTCCGCTGCGTTCTCTCCTTCTCTTTGTTTGGCTCAATCGGGTTTGGCTCAATCTGCGGAACTTGCACTTTCATGGTCGGCTCCTACGAGAAGTGAGGATCTTACTAAAGTGAGAGATCTTGCTGGATACCGTGTGCACCTAGGAACCCGCTCAGGCCGTTACGGGCAGGTGATTGAGCTTGGCACGGTAACGAAGCATACGGTTGGTAATCTGTATTTCAACACGATCTATTACTTGAACATCACTGCAGTTGATGTTGCGGGTAATGAAAGTGCAATGACGCAAGAGCAGGTTGTTCGAACTGTTCGAAAGCCGAATTCATCTGCTCCTCCGACTTTTGTTCCGACCGCAGATGATTTTGATGGTGATGGTCTAAAGGATGAATTCGAACTTGCTTACGGCACACGCATAGATCGTGCGGATACGGATCGTGATGGTGTCTCTGATTTAGCTGAGATCTTAGTCGGTAGTGACCCTGTTGATAGGGGTAGCGTGCTTGAACGACGGTTTTCTTTTGGTTGTGTGCGCTGGTCAAGTGCGTTTCCGAATTTGTGGAATATATTTGAACAGACTAGCTTTTCGAGAACACCGCAAGTTGTGAGTTTACTTGGCTTCGAGTCGGACGGGAGCCTATTCCATAGAGAGCAACTTCAACTTGGTGATTTTGGTCGGAATGATATTCTTGCACACGAGCGTGCTGTTACAGCGAACAGTGCCGAGGGTAATTTTTGCTCAAGTGCAGTCGGGGCCTTAGAGGCCTTCGAAAGTAGAATGGTATATTATCTTCCTGAAACTAAGCCGGAAAAACTTCGACAGTTTCAGTTTGCGCTTTCTGAGCGTTCTACGAACGGCCAAAAAGGGCCACAAATTGTCCCGATTAATATGTTTCATCCTGGCTTGGGAGTGAGTGACGCGAGTAAAGTAACAGCGAACTGGCTTCATCTAGGTAATGAAAGTGGGAGACGTGAAGCCGGAACGTTATATATCCATGACAGTAGCGGGGCTTTACTTCGGAGTGAGTACCTTCAACTAAATGGCTACGAAATACAGTCATTTCCTTTACATGATTTTGGTACATCCTGGTACGGTTCGGCGCGTTGGGTACCGGAGCGGGCCGTGACTCGCTTTTCTCTGAATGTTTCACGCTACTTTTACGACAACCCTTGGGCATATCCAACATTCGATGCCGCTTTGCAGATAGAAGGGAAAACTGCGACCGGACGGACTCAATATGTTCCGGTTGATACCATTGGTAGGAGCGTTGTCTTAGAGGTTCTCAATGCGCTTGATAGGGATGTAGTAGCGGAGGTATACGTCGGAACTACAGCCACAACGCTCAATCTTCCTCCTTTTGGTAGCGTGCATCTACCACTTGATTCATTTGTTGGTCCTGCGCAAAGCGCTCGAGTTGCAATTCGAAGTGACGCGCGTGAGAGCATCTATGCATCTGCTATTCACTATGCCAGAGCGACTGATGGGACCTTGCGATACGCCTATTCGATGAGAGCTATAGAACCGCTCAAACCCAGGCTTCGAGGAACATACAATACGCATCTGGCACAATCATCATGGCTTACGATGACGAGTGATGTGTCACAGTTTGTTACAGTGGTAATGCGCAGAACCAACGGCACAAAAGTCGTCGAATTACGACTACCAATTTCGGATCTTTTGTCTATTGACCTTTCGTCCTACGAATTTGCCGATAGAACTGGAACGGTCTTTGTGATTCCAGACGAGCCGGGAACGATCTCGGCATGGGTGCTTCGAGTGAGGCCCTGGGAATATGTGATTCCAACAGAGATGAACTAATCTGTACGCTGCTCTTTAGGAGAGAGTCGTACACTTAGGCTGTAAGTATCTGAAATCACTAACACAAACAATCAAGCGAAATAATCTGTAA